>DAIUEA010000040.1:0-10187 GCA_036845365.1 Limnohabitans sp.
GGTTGAGGGTGATCGTTTTGATTTGATTGACTTGGAGTGCTATTGTTTTCAGCTTCTGACATAGTTGAACCGTGATTGAGTAAGACTAACAGGTTGTATATTTAGCCATCCCGTTAAAATTCAAGTGTTGAATAGATAATAAATTTAAATTTATTACCCTAAATGAGGTCCAATTGAATCGTTAACAGTTAGTCGGTAATTAAAAATGACTAATAAAGGTGGGCGTGTAATCGATTTTGACCAGATACTTGGCCAGATACTTAGCCAGATATGTGGGTTCTTAAGCAGAGGGTTTGATCAGGTGCAATTAAAGTTAAAAAAATGCCCCGATACCTCAAGACGCCTCAGGGTTTTTGTATACGCGGCAAAAAGTTGCCACATTAGAGGAGCATTAGATGAGCACTAGACCCAAGGATTACAACGCAATAAAGCCTCGTTTGTGGCTTGAGTATGCCTGGATTTTGCCTTGCGGGGGCCTTGCTTAAAGACGTCTGAAAGAATTAAACAGAAATCATTGGCCCAATTAAAGAGTTGGTTTTGCAATAACTCGGCACACATGTGCGTCCTCGACGCCGTATTTGGCCATTCCGTACCCTTGGACTTGGTACTGAATTTGGAATTTATAGATGTGTTGCATCTTATGGATCAGATTTGTAGGGGAGATAAATCGTCTGAAATGGGCCTGGGCTTGTTTGGGGTTTAGTGCGTCCTCCTCTGTCCTAAACTCGAGTGCAACAACATCCTCGGGGTTTTGACAGATGCGCCGGATGAACTCAAAAAGCTCGTCCTCCCTCTCTTCTTGAATTGCGTGAATAAAAAAACGAGAGTAAATGACTTTTTTTACCAATGGGGTCGACTCGAACATAGACTTGTGATGCTCTAGATCGCTCACATCGCTATTTATAAAGGTGCTTATTGTTTTGTTTGAATTCATCATTTGAGAATTACAAAATTCAATGGCCGCAGAGCTCTTATCCACACCAATAACATCATGGCCTAAATAGGAGAAAAACAAAGAGTCCCGGCCATTCCCACAGCCGATGTCTATAAACAAGGGGTGATTTTTGAATTCATTTGCTATAAAGGCCGCAAACTGAGAGGGTGGAAATTGATTGAGTTGTCTTGTGTAAAAGTTTTCCCAATAAAGTTGGGCTGATTTTTCTAGCTCGCTGCTTTCTTGCAAAGACTGTTCCCCATCCAACTTAAGTTGGAGCGGTGAGGGGGGGATGACCTGCTCTATTGGTTTTAGTTGGTTCATGTAGAGTTGACTTTTAAATGACTGATGGGCGATCAAGTGGAGATTTCTTGCCACTTTTTTGCGGTCATTTAGATAGAGCAAGTTAAATGCCTAGCCATGAGCCTAGCCATGTGCTAAGTTATTTGTCCAGTCCCATACACCCCGCCCCGAGACTTAAATAACCAGACTTTAATGGGGCATAGAAAATTAAATCGCCCATCCAATTGAGATAGGCAGATAGACGCTTTACAGGTCCAAGCAGCAGTAGTTTGGAGAAATAGAAGGCCCAGCTGTTTTTTATTTGGCCGCGTTCATGGCCTTGATAACTTTGTCGGTGACGTCAAGTTTAGGGTTGATGAAAGCGACTTGTTGGAGGATTACGTCGTATTTCTCGCTTTCAGCCATTTGTTTAATTACTTTATTGGCCTTATCCAGGACCAATTTAAATTCGTCATTCTTTCGGTTTTTTAAATCTTCTTGAAACTCTTGGCGCTTAAGCTGAAGCTCTCTGTCTTGGTCAACGAGTTGACGTTGACGTGTGACCCGCTGGGTCTCGGACATCGTACTTGCGTCTCTGTCAAATTTATCGGCATCTGACTTAAGCGTGTTTCCCGCGTCCACCAACTCTTTCTCGCGCTTAGAGAACTCACCCTGCAGTTTGTTTTGAGCTGCGACGGCCATATTGGATTCGCGAAACACCTTATCGGTGTTGATGTACCCAAGTTTTAGGTCATCTGCGCTTGCATATCCAATTAAACCGGCCAACATCAGAGCAGTAATGAAATAGTTGTTAAATTGCTTTTTCAAGTGGAATCCTTAAGTTAAAAAATTAATGGACCATTCTATCGCCAACAAGATTTTTGATGACTTTTCGCCAGGGGCATTTTATTTTTTAGACTTGGACGGACAAAAAAGATGAGAAAAAATCAACTCAAAAGTAAATCACCTCAATCGATCCTCTAAAGAGGGGGGGTGGAACAGGTGTTAAAGCGCCTTGAATTGGCTGGAGAAGAGCTAACCTAACCTAATAAAGAGATGACAAATTTTTTCAAAGCGGCCCGAATTGAGCAAAAAAAAACCCACTGCTTAGGTGGGCAAAAAAAGTAAATGGTTGTTTACCTTGGAGATAGTCACAATATTGCAATATATGTGCCGAGTAATAATGCATGGAAAATATTAAAAAATGGCCCCTAAACCACTTGTTTGCATTGTTTTGGTGCGCCCAGTGATCTAAATTCATTGAAAGTATCTGCAAGTACCGTTTCGCCCATTCAATCCGTGCACTAATGGAGGGATACTGTGGGTGCAACATCCCTTTTTGGGTGCTGGCAAAAGCCAAACTTATTCAAAGGGACTAATTTAAAGAGACTAATTCAAAGAGACTAATTCAAAGAGACTAATTCAAAGAGACTAATTCAGGGGTACTACTTCATGGTGAACTTAATATTTAATAAACGCTCGTTATTTTTAGTGGGTTGTTTACTCTTTTGCTCTGCATTTGCCCAAAGCGACTATCCCAATAAAGTTATTACTGCTGTAGTCCCGTTCCCAGCTGGGGGCTCATCGGACATGGCCGCACGTGCGGTGAACTTGAAGATGGGTGAGTTACTGGGGCAAAATGTAGTGGTTGATAACAGGGGAGGCGCCACAGGAACAATTGGGGCCGGCTTTGTGCGTCGCGCACCCAGTGATGGCTACACCTTCATGATTGCCCCGATTAGTGTCTACGCCATCAATCCGGCTTTGTTTGCAAGTTTGCCCTACGATCCACAAAAAGATTTTGATTTATTAAGTGTGATGGTAAGGGCCCCCAATGTGTTGGTGACTAGAGCAGATTTCCCAGTCTCTAGCCTCAAGGAGTTTGTCGACTACATGAGAAATAACCCCTCCAAAGTATCGTTTGGGAGCTCGGGAAACGGCTCCTCAGATCATTTGACTTTGGCGCTATTTTCGCAAAAGGTTGGCGTATCCGCTATTCACGCCCCCTACAAAGGCAGTGGCCCCATGCTTGGTGACTTGTTAGGCGGACAAATTGATGCATCATTTCAAAATCTAAACTTGGTTTTGAACCAAGTTAGAGCGGGCAAATTAAAGGCTTTTGCCATCACAAGCGCTAACCGATCCCCTCTTTTGCCGTATGTCCCCACCTTAAGCGAGAGCGGTATCCCAGACGTAGAGGTCTACTCCTGGCAAGCCGCAGCAGCACCGAAAGGGCTCAGCCCAAGCGTTCTCGCAAAACTTCACTCTGCGCTCATTAACGCACTCCAATCGTCTGAGACAAAAAAATACATGACTGATTTGGGTTTTGAGATCGTTGGAAACACGCCCCAAGAGTTTAAAGTTTTCTTAGCAGCAGAAACTCAGCGATGGAAAAGAGTGGTGGAACTGGGCAAAATCGTCGCCGATTAAGTTCTAAAATTCAACTGCTTGAGCCTCAAAAAATTAGCACGTGTAATCTAAAAATCCTAAACACATTCCATGCAACCTCAAACATTTGATCGCACCGCTTTGGTACTTTTCTCAGGCGGTCAGGACTCGACCACTTGTCTTATTTGGGCGCTTAAGAATTTTGACAAAGTCGAGACCATTGGTTTTAACTACGGACAAAGACACCAAGTTGAGATGAGTTGTAGAGTCAATGTTTTGAGTGCGATACGTAACTCTTTTGAGCTATTGAGCCCCAAGTTGGGGGAGGACCACATTCTAGATTTGGATATCCTAGGGAAAATAAGCGATACATCTCTAACACAGGAAAAGGCGATCGAGTTTGAGGCCTCAGGCCTGCCCAATACGTTTGTTCCAGGCAGAAATCTATTGTTTTTTACTTTTGCAGCCACTCTGGCTTATCGACGTTCTTTAAAACACTTGGTTGGTGGGATGTGTGAGACCGATTACTCAGGTTATCCGGACTGTAGAGACAACACATTAAAATCTTTGCAGGTCTCTTTGTCGCTTGGAATGGATATGCCTGTTGTGATAGAGACCCCTTTGATGTGGTTAGATAAGTGCGCAACATGGCGCCTAGCTCATGAGTTGGGCGGTGAGAGACTACTCTCGATCATTGTGAACGACACCCATACGTGTTATTTAGGTGATAGAACAACGCTGCATGAATGGGGCTATGGTTGCTCAACATGCCCGGCCTGCGAACTGAGATCAAGCGGCTTTGAAAAATACCGCCTCGAACAGTTGGTTTAACCGACATTTCCCATCGGAAATTTCTAAGGGGCAAATACAGGGCTGAAAGTGGCGGGTTTATAAAAGGTTTTGGTCTTGTGCCAAACTCCCTCAAACCAGCTTCATTGCCGGACATCCCTCACCAGGCTCGGGTAGTTTTTTCTTCCAGCCTTGCTGATTTAGGCGGCCTTGGCAAAGAGCATGTACCTGAGGCTATTGAGGGCGTGCTGAATTTGCTTGGGGTTGACCTTGAAAGTCGTATTCCTCAATAAGCCGCCTTTAACGTTTAGTGGTTACAGTTTGTAATTGCCCATAATTCGTGGTTCTTTAAAGGGCGCGCTCATAAAGTAAGTGCAAGATTTTTTATTAGGTGCATGCTCTACAGTATTTCCTCGTTGGTACTATGTAAATCCCCTAGGTTTTAACATACTCAACAATGTTATAGTTTTAGTTGTTAGAGCTTATAAACGAAGATGAACTCCACCAATTACTATGCCACTGAGGGGAAATTTCTCGTCAGAAATGCGGAATCGATCGCCTACACTTTGCATAGGGTTAAATCACCAAGCACAAGACAGCGCATCACCCTTGTTCACTCACTGGCGATGAACCGGGAGTTTTGGGCTCCAGTGGTACTGCGTCTCATCGAGCACGCTGATGTTTTAACCTTTGATGTTCGGGGACACGGAGAGTCAACAGCGGGCAGCGATAAATTCACCTCTGACCTATTTGCAGATGACATAGCCGCTCTCCTCAACCATGTGGGATGGAATAAAAGTGCGATCGCAGGAGCCTCCATGGGGGGGTGCATTTCACTCGCATTTGCAGCGAAATATCCCGAAAAAACTACTGGGCTTGGTATGATTGACTCTACTGCTTGGTACGGCGCGGATGCACCTGTTAAATGGAAAGAGCGTGCAGACAAAGTCCTCAAAGAAGGCATGAATACGCTTGTTGATTTTCAGAAAACGCGGTGGTTCTCGGACGCGTTTCGCGAGAACAATCCCTCTGTCGTCGCACAAGCTATTTCCATATTTGAAAAAAATGATGTGAATGCTTTCGCAAATACATGTCAAATGATGGGCGACTTTGACTTGCGTGGCTCCCTAGGAACTCTTCAAATACCCACCAGCATTATTGTTGGGTCACAAGACTACGCCACTCCCATAGAGATGTCAGAGTTGCTGCACAAATCGATCCCTAATTCCACACTACAAATTATTGATAATGCACGACACTTAACACCCCTTGAGTGTCCGCAAGTGGTGAGCGACGCCTTAGTGCGCTTACTTAGCAAGACGACAGCATGAAAGTTACTGGACAAATTGAGCTAAAACTCCCCGCTCCACAGGTTTACAGCAAACTCAGCGATGCAAGATTCTTTGCCTCATGCATTGAAGGCGTTAGTAATTTAGTGGAAAAAGCACCCGATGTTTACACGGCAACACTTGAGACTAAAGTTGCCTACATCAAACTAAAGTTTGAAATCTCAGTTGAAATTATTGAAAAAGTAGAGCCCACCCGAATCGTCGCTAAATCCGAGGGGACTCCCATAGGAATGGTGGGTCGACTTGTATCCACATCCTCAGCAAATTTGACCGAAAAAGATGGGCAAACCCTTGTCGATTACGAAATTGATGTGTCCTTAACCGGTAAGCTCGGTAGTCTGGGGCAACCCGTTATCCGTTCAAAAATTAAAGAGATGGAATCTCAATTCACAAAACACCTAAAACAAGCCTTTAATCTTGTAGAGGAATAAACTATGAAATCATTTGAGTTTTTTGAAGCGCCGACAATCGATAGTGCTCTTAGCGCTTTAGACGCTGACGACTCACAAATTCGACCTCAAGCAGGCGGAACAGCGCTCATGCTTATGATGAAAAGCGGCGTATATCAGCCCTCTAAATTAGTCAGTCTACGCGGTATAGAGCAGTTAAGGAGTATCCGCGTAAATAAGGCCGGTGAGCTCATTATGGGCTCCATGACCTCATTAAGCGACTTAGAACACTCTGAACTAGTTCACTCCCACGCACCTGTAATTTGTGAGGCTATGAAAAGGCTCGCTAATGTACGAGTACGAAACACAGCCCGTCTTGGCGGAGCTTTAGCACACGGCGATCCGCATATGGATTTGCCTCCCCTTTTATCTGCTCTTGGGGCAAGCGTCACCGCAGTCAGTAAAAAAGGAAGTCGCACCATTGCAGTGATCGATTTGTACAAGGGCTACTACGAAACCGCGCTACACGCCGATGAGCTCATTGAGGAGGTCTGCATTCCAAATCTAGAGGGATCTCATTGTGCATACATGAAATGCACTACCCGCTCAGCAGAAGATTGGCCCGCGCTGGGTGTTGCAGTTAAATTCAATCTGGTCAAGGACCATTTGCAAGATGTACATATCGTATTGGGCTCCATTGGAGAAGTTCCAATGAAGATGAAGAAAGTAGAAGCCCTGCTTGAGGGCAAGCACGCAACGAACGAAACATTTGACTCAGCTTGCGAATTAGCTTACTCACTGGTCGAACCCTTGGGGGATGCCTTGGGCAGTGCTGAATATAAGAAAGAGCTTGTGAAGGTTTATCTCAAAAGGGCACTCTTACAAGCTATGAACAACGAAGGAGCCGTTAAATGAACGCGCACATTCCCTCCCAACTCACAGAAATTGGTAGAAAGATTCACCGCTTAGAAGCAAAATCAAAAGTCACTGGAAAAGCCAAATACACACACCACCTGAAGTTACCAGGGATGCTCTATGTGAAAGTGTTTAGATCAACGGTGGCGCACGGTCGAATTATTAAAGTCGATGTCAGTGAGGCTAAGAAAGTAGAGGGTGTCTACGACGTGTTTACTTCTGGGGACATCATGAAATTCATTCCTGAGCCCTACTACGGACCTGCCTTTTTAGATCAACCCATTTTGGCAATTGACAAAGTGCGCTATGTCGGCGAACCCGTTGCAGTCGTTCTCTCCTCAGACCCGCATATCGCAGACTACGCGACTCAGTTTATTGAGGCCGAGTACGAGGAATTGCCGGCTGTTTATGATGAAGTAGAGGCCATGACCTCCAAGGCCGTTGTTCATGATGAGTTGCGCCCCTCGGGGACCTTTCCAGATTTAAAACATCTTAACGGCAAGAAAAATACCAACATTGCACTCGATTACCATTTAAAGCGGGGTGATGTTGAGCAGTCCTTCAAAGATGCGGACTTTGTTTTTGAGCACACCTTTAAAACGCAGCAAGTGATGCATACGCCCCTTGAGCCTATGGTCTCTATTGCCGATGTGAACCTAAACGAACAATGCGTAACGATTTACACAGCCTCTCAAAGCCCCTCTTTTGTTCGCTTAGAAATCGCTCGACTGTTGGGCTGGAGAGAGAACCAGGTAAGAGTCGTCGTGCCGCACCTTGGGGGAGGGTTTGGTGCAAAACTCTACATTAAGCTTGAAGCATTGGTGACGGCTTTATCCATGATGACGGGCAAACCCGTCAAACTCTCACAAACCATGGAGGAGCAGTTTTATACCATTACCAAGCACCCCACCACCTTCAAAATTAAGAGCGCGGTTAACAAGAGCGGCAAAATTATTGGAAGGCGTTGCGACGTTTGGTGGAACGGAGGGGCCTACGCCGACATCGGTCCAAGGGTGACACAAAAATCTGGCTTTACTGCAGCAGGGCCGTACGATATCGAAAACGTTGAAATTGAGTCCTACGCCCTTTATACCAACCGTCCTCCCTCAGGTGCGCTCAGAGGGTTTGGCATCCCTCAGCTTGTTTGGGCTTATGAAAGTCAAATCGACATCATTGCACGTGAGTTGTCCATTGATCCACTAGAGATTCGCCGTATTAATCTCTTAAAAAATGGACGCCCCCAAGCCACAGGTACCCTCATGAAGGACGCGGCAATCGATCTTGTGCTCGAACGCTTAGCCATGCGCATGAACTGGTCTTCGCCTCAACCTAAGAAGAGCGGTACGGTTAAATCTGGACGCGGAATTGCAATTGGCTTTAAAGCCTCTGTTGCGCCCACAACCTCTACGGCGCTTGTCACCATCAACGCTGACGGTAGTTGTATCCTCTGTATGAGCTCAGTTGATATGGGACAAGGCTCAGATACAGCGATGGCACAAATTGTTGCTGAAGTACTGAACCTAAAATCCGAGAATATCCGTGTCGTTAATCCCGATACGGATAGCACTCCCTACGATATGGCGACTCTAGGCTCGAGATCGGTTTTTCACATGGGTAATGCAGTTAAGTTAGCTGCTGAAGATGCAAAAAATAAGCTGAAGATGCTTGCACTGGATGCAGGCCTTGGAGGAGATTACTCTGGCCCCTTTACGGATATCTTCATCAAGAAGTACGGCATGCAAGCGGGCTCACTCGTAGGCTTTGGCGCTTACATTCCAAGCTACACACCACCCGATAAAAAAGACGGATCGACGAGCAATGCAACACCGTTTTGGATGGTGGGCGCAACCGGTGTTGAATTGGAAGTGGACTCACAGACAGGGCACATAAATATCTTAAGAATGATCAATGTGGTTGATTGTGGTAACCCGCTCAACCCAGCAATTGTCGAAACACAGCTCTCAGGAGCGGCCATTATGCAGCTTGGTTTCTCAATCACCGAGATCATGAAACTGGATAACGGTCAAGTGACTAACGCATCGTTCTCGGACTACAAAATCCCAGGCTTTAACGACATTCCAATCGCTTTTGAAAATGAGATGGTTGACTCCTATCAATCCAACGGTCCTTACGGTGCTAAAGGCGTTGGAGAGAGCGCGACTTTTGGCGTCTCCCCAGCTATCGCCAACGCTGTAGAGGACGCTGTCGGTGTGCGCTTAACTGAGCTCCCCATGAGCCCTGAATCGGTATTCACAGCTCTTAAAGAAAAGCTTAACAAGCAAGCAGGAGCATAACTTTATGGCACAGACTATGCATGAAATAAGTTTTACATTAAATGGACGCGCACAAAAGGCCCAGGTGCAAGCGCACCAAAACGTAGTTGAGTTACTGAACTCGCTCGATTTATGCGGAGCCAGAGAGAGTTGCGGGCAAGGACTTTGCGGCACTTGTACCGTTTTAATCGACGGCGAGGCTGTATCGGGTTGCTTAGAGCTTGCGATGAACGTCAACAATAAATCTCTTGAAACGGTTGAGGGACTGGGCAAAGGCACTGATCTACACCCCATTCAAGAAGCTTTTATTGAGGCGAATGCTTTTCAATGCGGCTTTTGTACACCAGGGTTTATCTTGATGACCAAGACGCTCCTTGAGCAATACCATCACCCAACAGAGGACCAAATCAAGCACTATCTGTCGGGAAATCTGTGCCGCTGTGGAGCCTATCCCGAGATTATCAAAGCGGTGCTACTTGCAGCCCAAAAAATGCATTCTTGATTCCTGGTTTCAGATCTTTCAGCCCACGCTTTTTATATTTCTTACAGTACCCAACAACTTAATTTTTAAACGGAGATAATAAATGACAACCGCTGAAGCTCCCTGGTATAAGTCTTTAAACAAGAAGCAATGGAACTCACTCTTTGCTTCCAACTTAGGCTGGATGTTTGATGGGTACGAGACCTACGCGCTTATTCTCACCATTGGTGTCGTTCTAAAGCAATTGCTAGACCCTTCTTTGTATCCCAAAATTCCGTTCTACGCGGGCTCCATCATCGCTATTACTCTCTTGGGTTGGGGAATAGGGGGATTGATTGGGGGCGTGCTTGCAGACTATATTGGTCGCAAGAAAATGATGATTTACTC
>DAIUEA010000041.1:0-1062 GCA_036845365.1 Limnohabitans sp.
GAGTGTTTGAGATGAACCGCGAAATGCTCATGTTGGTAGATGCTATTTCACGCGAAAAGAATGTCGAGAGAGATGTTGTTTTTGCTGCTGTTGAGTCTGCTTTAGCGCAAGCAACTAAGAAATTGTTTTCAGGTGATGTCGATATTCGAGTAGCCATTGACCGGGATACTGGGAATTACGAGACCTTTAGGCGTTGGATGGTTGTTCCAGATTCTGCAGGGTTGCAAAACCCGGACGCAGAAGAGCTATTGATGGACGCGAAAGACCGAATCGCCGACGTGGAGGAGGGCGAGTACATTGAAGAGGGTGTGGAATCCTTGCCAATAGGTCGTATTGGAGCAATGGCTGCTAAACAAGTGATTTTGCAAAAAATCAGAGACGCCGAGCGTGAGATGCTTTTGAACGATTTCTTATCTAGGGGTGAGAAGATTTTTGTTGGCACTGTGAAGCGCTTGGATAAAGGCGACGTGATTGTCGAGAGTGGGCGAGTTGAGGGCAGATTGCGCCGCACAGAGATGATTCCCAAAGAAAATCTACGAAATGGTGACCGCGTAAGAGCAATGATCATGGAAGTAGATCCAACCTTAAGAGGAGCTCCTATTGTTTTATCAAGGTCCGCCCCTGAGTTCATGATTGAGCTATTTAGCCAAGAGGTTCCAGAAGTGGAGCAAGGTCTCCTTGAAATAAAGTCTTGTGCTAGAGACGCGGGCTCCAGAGCTAAGATTGCAGTCATGTCGAACGACAAACGTGTAGACCCAATTGGTACCTGTGTGGGCGTGAGGGGAACTCGGGTTAATTCCGTTACGAATGAGCTTGCAGGCGAGCGGGTTGATATTGTTTTATGGAGTGATGATCCAGCTCAATTTGTAATTGGCGCCTTAGCCCCTGCCAACGTCCAGTCCATTGTGGTTGACGAAGAAAAACACGCGATGGATGTCGTTGTTGACGAAGAAAATTTGGCTATTGCAATCGGGCGCGGCGGACAAAATGTGCGTCTTGCCTCTGAGCTAACGGGTTGGAAAATTAACATCATGGACGCCAATGAGTCTGCTGCAAAGCAGG
>DAIUEA010000041.1:1072-10098 GCA_036845365.1 Limnohabitans sp.
CTTGATGTCGACATTGAGGTTGCAGACATACTGATAAGCGAAGGTTTCACCAGTCTAGAGGAGGTTGCTTACGTGCCCCTCCAAGAAATGCTGGAGATCGAAAGCTTTGATGAAGACACAGTCAATGAGCTTAGGGCGCGTGCAAAAGATGCGCTCTTAACCATGGAGATTGCGCAAGAGGAGAGCGTTGAGGACGTATCCCAAGACCTAAAAGACTTGGATACATTGACGCCTGAATTGATTGCCAAACTCGCCGAGAACGGGATTAACTCCCGTGATGACCTTGCCGATCTTGCAGTCGATGAGCTTGTAGAAATTACACAACAATCCCCAGAAGAGGCCACGGCCCTGATTCTTAAAGCTCGCGAACACTGGTTTGCGGGTCAAGAGTAACGGTCATGAAGAGGACACCTAAATATGACCAGTACAACAGTTGCCGAGTTTGCCAATGAGCTCAAAAAACCAATAGACACTTTGCTTGAGCAATTTAAATCAGCGGGAGTTGCAATTTCAAAACCCTCTGATTCTTTAACAGACTCTGACAAACAAAAGTTATTGACTTTCTTAAAGGCCAACAACGGTACGACTTCTGTCCCTGTTGAGCGCAAAAAAATAACCCTTGTTAAAAAATCGACTAGCGAGATTAAGCAAGCCGATTCAACGGGCAAGGCGCGTACCATTCAAGTTGAGGTTCGTAAAAAGCGAACTTTCGTGAAGCGCGACGACGAGGGTGCAGAGGACGGACAAGAAGTCAGTTCACCATCCATAGAGGAACAAGAAACTACTTCACAACCGGCATCAGTAACCCCAGTTTCCATCTTAGATCAGGCTGAGTTAGCCCGGCGTGAGGAAGAGGCAAGGCGCCAAGCTGAGTTTATTCGCCGTCAAGAGGAGGAGCTTGCTGAGAAAAGGCGTTTGCGTCTAGAGCAAGAGGCAAAAGAGCAAGCACTACAACAAGTCGCTCTCAAAGAAAAGGCAGATAGAGCGGAAAAAGCCGGTGACGGCAAAAAAGCTGAAGTTGATGAACAATCCTTGCTTGAGGCGGAAAAATTACGAGCCGACCAAAAGGCAGAACAAGCGAAGGCTTTAGCCTTGGAAGATGAGACTCGTGCCAGGGAATTAGAGGGCAGGAGAAACACCGCTCTTGCTGAGGCAGAGGCTATTCGAGCAATGATGAATGCTCCTGCTCCTAAAAAGCCGGTTATTGTTAAAAAACCTGTAATCGAAAAGCCAAAAGAAAAAGAAGAAGTTTCTGCTAAAAAAGGGACTATTCACAAGCCTGCAACTGGCTCAGCAACCCCCGCAGTTGCAAAGCCAGCAGTACCCAAAGAAGGTCAAAAAGAAGTCAAGAGCTCCAAACCTTCATCGAGTTGGGCGGATGAACAAGCTGCTAAAAAGCGTGAAATTAAAACCCGAGGAGACGCAAGTGGAGGCGTAGGCCGAAATTCATGGCGTGCAGGCCCCAGGGGACGCAAAGACCGACACCACGATGAGGTTCAAGCCGCGCCCCAGGCGGTTGAGCAAAGAATCATTGAGGTGCACGTCCCTGAGACCATCACAGTTGCTGAGTTGGCCCACAAAATGGCTGTAAAAGCCTCTGAGGTTATCAAACAGCTCATGAAATTGGGTCAAATGGTAACTATAAACCAGCCCTTGGACCAAGACACGGCAATGATTCTTGTTGAGGACATGGGCCATAAGGCCATCATTGCTGCCCTAGATGATCCGGAGGCATTCACCGAGGAGGAGGCTTCTGCGCATCATGGGGAGTCCTTATCGAGGGCGCCTGTTGTTACGGTCATGGGTCACGTTGATCACGGAAAAACTTCCCTACTTGATTACATACGAACTGCGAAAGTTGCTGCAGGCGAGGCGGGCGGTATCACTCAGCACATTGGTGCTTACCACGTTGATACACCTCGAGGCATGGTTACGTTTTTGGATACACCGGGGCATGAGGCATTTACTGCCATGCGAGCACGGGGTGCTCAGGCAACGGATATTGTTATTTTGGTGGTCGCAGCTGATGACGGCGTGATGCCGCAAACCAAAGAGGCTATCAAGCACGCCAAGGCCGCAGGTGTCCCGATAGTGGTTGCAATCAACAAAATTGATAAACCAGATGCCAACTCTGATCGAGTAAAAAGTGAGTTGGTCGCAGAGGAAGTTATACCTGAGGATTTCGGTGGAGAGTCTCCCTTTGTTTCAGTTTCCGCTAAAACCGGTCAAGGCATCGAAGAGCTGCTTGAGCAGGTTTTATTGCAGGCAGAGGTTTTGGAGCTCAAGGCTCCAACAGATGCGATGGCCAAAGGTCTCGTCATTGAAGCTAGCCTGGATAAGGGGCGAGGACCGGTGGCTACGATTTTGGTTCAGTCTGGTACGCTGAACACCGGCGATGTAGTCTTAGCCGGTCAAACATTTGGCCGCGTTAGAGCCATGTTGGACGAGAACGGTCGGCCGATTAAATCTGCGGGTCCATCTATTCCAGTAGAAATTCAAGGTCTGACCGAGGTTCCCCAAGCGGGCGATGAGTTCATGGTGCTATCAGACGAGCGCCGCGCAAGGGAGATTGCCACCTACCGTGCGGGCAAATTCCGCAACACCAAACTGGCTAAACAGCAAGCTTCTAAATTGGAGAACATGTTCACAGACATGACATCTGGTGAAGTTAAGATGCTCCCAATTATCATAAAAGCCGATGTGCAAGGGTCTCAAGAGGCGCTTGCTTCCTCACTGCTCAAACTCTCTGGAGAAGAGGTCAAGGTGCAGATGGTTTACGCGGCGGTTGGCGGAATTAGTGAAAGTGATGTGAATTTGGCAATTGCCTCCAAGGCAGTCATTATTGGGTTCAACACTCGCGCTGATGCGGGCGCTCGAAAATTGGCTGAGAACAACGGTATTGAGATTCGGTACTACAACATTATTTATGATGCAGTCGATGACCTACGAGCCGCGTTGTCTGGAATGCTTACACCTGATAAGAAAGAGGAAGTAATTGGTGTGGCTGAAATTCGTCAGGTGTTTCGGATCAGTAAGATTGGATCTATTGCAGGTTGTATGGTCACCAACGGAGTGGTCAGACGTGCTGCCAGACTTAGATTGCTTAGAGACAACGTTGTCATATTCACGGGGGAGTTGGAGAGTCTCAAAAGATTCAAAGACGACGTGCGTGAAGTCAAAGAAAGCTTTGAGTGCGGACTCAATATCAAGGGGTACAACGATATCGTTGAGGGTGACCAACTCGAGTTCTTTGAGATCAAGGAAGTTGCAAGGACACTCTAAGGATGCTTATCTTTAAGGGTGCCTATTGGTATGACTTCATATGAGACATAAAAAGAGCTCTACTCCTAATCGTGGATTTAAAGTTGCAGACCAAATTCAGCGCGATTTGGCTGAGTTGATCGCTCGGGAGTTGAAGGATCCAAGGGTTGGGATGGTAACCATTCAAGCCGTTGAGGTGACACCGGATTACTCGCATGCCAAAGTCTTTTTTAGCGTTTTGGGTCGTGACCCACAAATGGCTTTGGAGGGGTTGAGTCAAGCGGCTGGTTTTTTGAGAAATCATCTTTTTAAAAAGCTTCATATCCACACGGTCCCGACTCTGCATTTTGTCTTTGATCAGACCACTGAGCGGGCTGCTGACATGAGCTCTTTAATTGCCAAGGCAGTTTCTGAGCGAGCTTTGGATGATTAAAGTTGATTGCAGATCAAAAAAATGAACACCAAGGTGTAGGGCCTAGTTCAAGGGTGAAAAAAGGCACTTCCAGACCCAAACGTTCGCTTCATGGGGTAATGTTGTTAGATAAGCCAATTGGCCTTTCAAGCAACGATGCACTGCAAAAGGTGAAATGGCTTTTGAGAGCTGAGAAGGCCGGCCATACTGGAACACTTGACCCCATGGCCACAGGGGTGCTGCCGATTTGCTTTGGAGCTGCGACTAAATTCAGTCATATGCATTTAGAGGCTGATAAGAGTTACGAGGCAGTAGCACTTTTAGGTGTTAAGACGACGACCGGAGATTCTGAGGGCGAAGTGGTTGAGCAAAGATTGGTGTCAATCAATGCAATGCAAATTAAGGAAGTTGAGAGAAAGTTTACCGGACTGATTCAGCAAATTCCTCCGATGTTCAGTGCTTTAAAAAAAGATGGACGGGCTTTGTATGAATATGCAAGAGAGGGTTTGGAGGTAGAGCGCGCAGCTCGTGCGGTGACCATTCATTCTTTATCTATCAAAGATTTGGGGGAGTGCCCCCACCAAGGAGGAGTGCAAAGGAAGATTTCCATGAGTGTTCGTTGTAGCAAAGGAACCTACATCAGAACTTTGGCAGAGGATATTGGTGAGGCGCTGGGCTGCGGTGCATCTTTGACTTCACTGCGAAGAACTCAAACAGGCTCATTCGGCGAGTCCCAGTGTTTAACGCTGGAGGAGTTGACGCAAATGAATCCTGGCGATTACGCTCTTCATCTGATGCCGGCTGATGTTTTGCTAAAAGACCATAGCGTGATTGAACTTGATTCAGCAGAAGCGGGTAAATTTTTGGCAGGTATGAGGCGTCGTGGAGATTGGCCAAATTGTGAAAAAGTTGTCGTTTACGGAACAAATCCCCGGGCCCTGCTTGGGACGGCTCACGTAGTAGGGGGGGAGTTAATCTCTCAGCGCCTATTAAATGCAAATGAAATTCAAACTATCTTAGATCAAACTTTAGAGAAAAAAAATGACACGTCAAATTAGAAATATAGCAATCATTGCCCACGTTGACCACGGTAAAACTACCATGGTGGATCAACTACTCAGGCAATCTGGAACTTTCGCAGAGCATGAAAAAGTAGTGGATACCGTGATGGATAACAACGCCATTGAGCGCGAACGTGGGATTACTATTTTGGCTAAAAACTGTGCTGTTAGTTGGGAGGGAACGCACATCAACATCGTCGATACGCCCGGACACGCGGACTTTGGAGGCGAGGTAGAGCGTGCTTTATCAATGGTCGACGGTGTAGTGCTTCTCATAGATGCGCAAGAGGGCCCAATGCCCCAAACTCGTTTCGTGACCAAGAAAGCACTTGCACTGGGACTGCGACCCATTTTAGTAGTCAACAAGGTGGATAAGCCTGGGGCAAGGCCTGATTTTGTAGTGAATGCAGCGTTTGATTTGTTTGACAAACTTGGGGCTACCGATGAGCAGCTGGATTTCCCGGTCGTTTACGCTTCGGGAATCAATGGTTGGTCCTCTTTAGAGGAGGGCGCACCGGGCGAGCAGTGGGGACCTGATATGTCGGCGCTTTTCAATACTGTTTTAAAACACGTACCCGCTCAAAACGGAGACCCTAAGGCCCCACTTCAATTACAAATCTCCGCACTCGATTTTTCTACCTTCGTTGGAAGAATCGGGGTAGGGCGCATTAGCCAAGGCACGATCAAACCAATGACCGATGTACTGGTCATGGAGGGTGCGGACGGTAAAACTTATAAAGGAAGAATTAACCAGGTCCTCACTTTCCAGGGTCTAGAGCGTGTTCAGGCATCTGAGGCGGGCCCAGGGGACATTGTTCTGATCAACGGTATAGCTGATATCGGGATTGGTGTAACTATCACTGACCCCGCCAATCCTGCGCCACTACCCATGTTGAAGGTCGATGAACCTACGCTTACGATGAATTTTTGTGTAAATACCAGTCCTTTGGCGGGTCGGGAGGGCAAATTCGTAACGAGCCGTCAAATTTGGGATCGACTTCAAAAAGAGCTTCAACACAATGTGGCTTTGCGGGTCAAAGAGACTGATGAGGAAGGTGTGTTTGAGTGTATGGGGCGCGGCGAGCTTCACTTGACCATTCTTTTGGAGAACATGCGACGCGAAGGCTACGAGCTTGCGGTGTCTAAGCCGCGTGTGGTGTTTAGGGAGGTAAACGGAGAGCGTCACGAACCCATAGAGATGGTCACGGCTGATATTGAGGAAGTTCATCAAGGCGGCGTTATGCAAGCCCTTGGTGAGCGCAAAGGTGAACTCGTGAACATGGAGCCCGATGGCCGTGGTCGTGTTCGTTTAGAGTACCGCATACCTGCCCGCGGACTGATCGGGTTTAATAATGAATTTTTGAACCTTACACGTGGATCTGGCTTAATCTCCAACATCTTTGACAGTTACGAGCCGCATAAAGGGGAGATCGGAGGACGTAAAAACGGTGTGCTCATCTCCATGGATGACGGAGAAATCTTCACCTATGCTCTTGGTAAATTGGACGAGCGGGGCCGTATGTTTGTGAAAGCAAATGACCCAGTTTACGAGGGAATGATTGTTGGAATTCACAATCGCGATAATGATTTGATTGTTAACGCAACTCGAACCAAACAGCTCACTAATTTCCGTGTATCGGGCAAAGAAGATGCTGTGAAAATTACCCCACCAATTGAGCTCACTCTTGAGTACGGGGTTGAATTTATTGACGAAGATGAGTTGGTTGAGATTACACCTAAGAGTGTGCGTCTTCGCAAGCGTTTCTTGAAAGAGCATGAGCGCAAAAAAAATAAATTTTGATTGTCAAGAGAGCTTCAACTTGAGCATTGCCTTTTTGCATCTTAACTCAGCATGCCCATAACCTCTAAAGTACTTTTTGGATTTCACGCAGTAAGCGTGCGCTTGAAAACGCATCCCAAGTCAGTCATTGAAGTCTATGTGGATCCTTCGAGGCGTGACGCTAGGATGCGTCAATTTTTAGATAAAGCCAAAGAAGCTGAGGTGCGAATCATTGAAGCTGATGGGGTACGACTCACCAAATTGTGTGCCAGTATGGGTCACCAAGGTGTTGTGGCCAAAGCAGAGGTGATTAATATACAGCACAGTTTAGATGAGTTGCTTGAAGGGCTAGATTCAACCGTTTCACCGTTGTTGCTGATTTTGGACGGTGTTACGGATCCTCATAATTTAGGCGCTTGTTTAAGAGTCGCCGACGGCGCAGGTGCACATGCGGTCATAGCGCCCAAAGATCACGCTGTAGGTATCAATGCCACAGTCTCTAAAGTTGCAAGTGGTGCAGCAGAGACAGTGCCCTACTTTATGGTTACGAACCTTGCTAGAACCATTGGAGAGTTAAAAGAGCGCCAAATATGGATCATGGGTGCTAGTGATGAAGCAAGCTCCTCTCTTTATCAAGCTGATTTAAAAGGTCCAGTGGCCTTGGTGCTGGGCGCAGAGGGGGCTGGCTTGAGGCAGTTGACCCGAAAATCCTGTGATGCTTTGGTTAACATCCCCATGCTGGGCGCTGTTGAGAGCTTAAACGTATCTGTTGCAAGTGGCATTTGTTTGTATGAAGCTGTGAGGCAAAGAGGTCTCTAGTGCTTAATGTGAGTTTTTTAATGGAGGGTTAATCATGAAAAATCTAAAGTCATCCTATTTGTTTATCAACGCCGCACTCGGCGCATGTCTGGCTTTATCTATAGGTTTAGGATCAACAAGCGTAAGCGCCCAAAGCGTCTCGCCGCCCAGTTCCAATTCAGAGCCCGTTACAGTCGAGTTTCAAAAAATCGATAACTCAGTGGGCGCAGGCGCAGAGGCTAAGTCTGGTATGACGGTTACAGTTCATTACACGGGTTGGCTGTACGAGCCCAATGCGATGAATCATAAGGGTCGCAAATTTGACAGTTCGTTAGATAGGGGGCAGCCCTTTAATTTCCCTCTTGGCGCAGGACGCGTAATTCGGGGTTGGGATGAGGGAGTTGCGGGTATGAAGGTAGGCGGCAAGCGCACCCTCGTTATTCCGCCTCAAATGGGATATGGTCCAAATGGGGCGGGAAATGTGATCCCCCCTAATGCCATTCTCCTCTTTGACGTCGAGTTGCTGGGCGTTAAATAGATCCAAAGCTTACACAAGCGTTTTGTTTGATGACCGTATGTTTTTGGTTAACCCTGTCTTGGCAAGCGCTTGTAATCATGAGTGATCATTAATTTAGAGGCTTCTTGCTTAATATCGCCTCTAAAAAATGATCAACTTGGATAGATCTTTTAAAAATTTAATCAGCGAAGCACCAATACATCTATTTTTGAGTGAGTCAGAACCTGCAGTGTCTCACTCCCAAGCAGTAGCCTATTGATTCCATTTCTGCCGTGGGAGGCCATCACAATTAAATCAGCCTTTTTACTTATCGCAGTTTTGATTAATCCCTCAGAGACCACAGATGATTTAACAACCATCGTTTTGGCGTGTAGGCCTGCTTTTTCTGAATGCTTTTGAGCATTAAGCACAACTGTGTCGGCGGAGGCTTGAATTTTTTTCTTGAGCTCTTCCTTTTGTTGACTAGGAATTGAGATTGTTCCTTCAAATAAACTATGTTTAAGTTGCGGAATGATATTAACAATAGTTAAATCTGAGCCTAGTTGTAGAGCTAAATCTATTGCTTTGGTGCAAGCGATATCAGACAGTTTAGATCCATCGGTTGCTACTAGGATGTGTTTATACATGCTGGGTCTCCTTTGTTTTTATTAATATTTTGTGATCAGGCTATGCAAAGTTTAGGAGGGCGAAAATCTAATCGGATCGATTTTGAATTGCTGCTGAAGGGGGCAAGGATCATCACTAAAGCATTCATGTGTTGCAATGCACTCGTGAAAACTTTGATTAGAGTCGATCATAGTTTTCATTCTTTCACAGTACTGTACTGTGCCGGTGTTAACGGGGTGGTGATGCGTTTTGTTTGTCATGTGAATTCCTTGTCCATGTGTTGAGGTCAGTGAAATCTACCTATTACTTTATTCATAAAGTGACTATTTAACGCAGTACCAATACTGGCACGTGAGAGTGGGTTAAGACCTGCATGGTTTCACTACCCAAAATCAGCCTTTTAAGCCCGTTTCTGCCGTGAGAGGCCATCACAATGAGGTCGACCTTCTTTTTCTGGGCAAAGGTTATGATTGCCTCAGAGATGATGTTTGCTTTGATAATTGACGTAGTAAGGATAAGCCCTGATTTTTCAGCCTGATTTTCAACCTTTGCCAAAACCTCAGCAGCCTCATCCTCCCATTGTTTCTCAAG
>DAIUEA010000042.1:0-5896 GCA_036845365.1 Limnohabitans sp.
GTTTTTTCAGCACCTCCACCACCACTAAACCATTGAAATCATTACGATTTCTACTTCCAGGACCCATGGTTAAATCCATTATGAGTCCTCTGCTCTAACCAACGGAGCTAAAGGCCTATGACATTATTTTAACCTAATGTGAGCAAGTAAAACGCTGCGCTCTCCCTAAGACGCTTATTTATGACTTAGGGCGTTGGTCAGCAACTTAGAGGTGATGTCAACTATTTGAATCATCCGCTTGTATTGCATCCGTGTAGGTCCAATCACCCCAAGGGTGCCAACCACTTTACCGTCCATTTCGTAATTTGCACTGACTACGGATAACTCTTCTACTGGAACATATTGACTATCACCACCGATATAAATCCTGACCCCGTCGGCGTTAGCCGAGCTCTCCATTAGCCTCAGCAGCTGGGCTTTTTGCTCAAACATATCAAAAGCGCGCCTCAGCTGACCTAAATCGCTAGAAAAATCACTCACAGAAAGAAGGTTTCTCTCCCCACTAATAATGACCTCATCTTGAGCCTGACTCAGGACCTCAGAGCTGACTTGGACCGCGGCTTGCATTAGTTTTCCGATCTCACTCCTTAAGGAATCCATTTCCGTTTTAAGTTTGTCCCTGACGAGATCAAAACTCATCCCTGAATAATGGGTATTTAAATAGTTTGAAGTCTCCAAAAGCTGTTGGGTAGAGTAATCGGTATCTGTGAATATGACCCGGTTTTGCACATCCCCATCAGGTGAGACAATGATCACCAGTAGCCTTTTTTCAGCCAAACGCATGAACTCTATGTGCCGAAACACCATCCCGCGCTTGGGAACCATGACAACACCAACAAAATGTGAGAGACTAGACAGGAGATTTGCAGCGTTTGAGATGATCTTTTGGGGCTGATCGGATTGCAAAACCGGAGTCTCAAGCACATCTGGTTGAGAAGTAAGCATCGTGTCCACAAAGAGCCTGTACCCTTTGGAAGTGGGAATTCGACCAGCTGAGGTATGCGGGCTTGTGATTAATCCCAGCTCCTCAAGATCAGACATCACGTTTCTAATTGTGGCTGGAGAGAGCTCAATGCCAGTCGTTTTTGACAAAGTCCGAGAGGCAACGGGTTGTCCGTCGGCAATGTAGCGCTCGACCAGTGTTTTTAGTAGAAACTTGGCACGTTCATCCAACATATTCATACTTTAGACAGATTTTAGTGATTTAATTTCCTCATGAAATCAAAATTCCAACACATCGCAATAATTGGCAAGTATGCAAAAGACGGTAAAGATTCAAAAAATCCACAAAACCACAGTAGCCCCAGTGCCGCCTCCTCTACTACGAGGATACTCCAAAGCTTAACTCATTTTTTGCATTCATACGGCGCACACGTTATAGTTGAAAAAGAAACCGCAGCCAATTGCGATTTTGCCTACCCAGATATTCAAAACACTGAACAAATCGGCGCTTCCTGTGATCTCGCAATTGTGGTGGGCGGAGACGGCACCATGCTTGGCTTTGGCAGAAAACTTGCCCCTTTCGGAATCCCCCTCATCGGCATCAACCAAGGCAGACTTGGCTTCATAACCGATATCGCCCTAGACCAAATAGAGTCTACTTTGGCCCCCATGCTTGAGGGACACTACACCGAGGACTTTAGAAGTCTTATGGTGGGCAAAGTTATCCGGGATGAGCGTTGTGTGTTTAGCACCCTTGCCATGAACGATGTTGTCGTCAACAGAGGAGCAACAGCAGGAATGGTCGAGCTTAGAGTAGAAGTAAATGGACACTTCTTATCCAACCAAAGAGCAGATGGTTTAATTATTGCCTCCCCCACTGGCTCTACCGCTTACGCTCTGTCTTCAGGGGGCCCCATTATCCATCCCGCATTGTCAGGCTGGGTTTTAGTGCCAATTGCGCCCCACACCTTGTCCAATCGACCGATAGTGCTAGGCAATGACGCTGAAATTGTGATTGAATTGGTATCCGGTAAGGATGCGAGTGCTAACTTTGATATGCAGTCCTTGGCCTCCCTGACCAAGGGAGACCGCATCAGCGTGAGCAAATCAGAGCATCAAGTTAGATTTTTGCACCCCAACGGTTGGAGCTATTTTGATACGCTCAGAAAGAAGCTTCACTGGAATGAGGGGGGTGTATGAGCTTAAAGCGCATTACGCTGAAAGACTTTGTCATCGTCAAGCATTTAGAGCTTGAATTATCAACCGGTTTTTCTGTACTTAGCGGTGAAACTGGAGCTGGGAAATCAATACTAATTGATGCCATTCAACTCGCGCTTGGCGCTCGAGCGGAGACCTCAGTGATTCGAGAAGGCGCTAAAAAAGCCGAAATCACGCTGGAGTTCACTGCCCCCTCTTTCGTTACAGCGTGGTTAGAGGAGGAGGGGTTTGGGCTAGACGCTGACCAAAGCGAACTTATGGTGAGGCGGGTCATTGAGACTGGGGGGAAGAGCAGAGCCTGGATAAACGCCAGCCCAGCAACCACTTCGCAGCTCAAAGACTTATCCGAAAAGTTGATTGACATACATGGTCAACACGCCTGGCAAAGCCTGACCAGACCACACTCTGTGCGTGTTTTGCTAGATGCCTACGCAGGTATTTCAACGGGCCCACTCTCAAAGCATTGGGGCCAATTGAGGGAGGCTGACCAAGCTTTATCGACCGCAAAAGAGGCCCAGGAGAAATTACTCACAGACAGAGAGCGCTTGATATGGCAGCTCTCAGAGGTTGAAAAACTAGCGCCCAAGGAGGGCGAGTGGCTTGAGCTAAACGCTCAACACTCCCGACTGGCTAATGCACAAACCTTGATCGATGTGGCCCAAAAAGCAATTGAGTCATTGCAAGGTGATGACATGGGGGCAGATCAACTGGTCGCGGCAGCCCAAACTGCACTGGACTCAAACTCTCACCTCGAAGCCGAGTTTGGAGGTCTTAGTGAAACGCTTGCATCTGCGAACGCTCAAATTGCAGACGTTGCACATTCTTTGCAGTCTTGGCTCAAACGGGCCGACCTTGACCCCGAGAGACTCGGCGAACTCGATGAGAGGCTATCGCTTTGGTTGTCTCTTGCTAGACGATTTAAAAGGTCCCCTGAAGAGCTTCCACAACTTTACGCCTCTTGGAAATCTGATTTAGAAGTTCTAGAGCGAGCAGTTGATTTGGACGCGCTCGAACACTCAGCTCGAGAGGCCCGCAAAGCCTATGACAGCGAAGCAGACCAAGTAAGCCTTAAAAGAGCTCAAACTGCCCCCCTCCTATCAGAAGCAATCACCAAAGCCATGCAAGGTCTTGGAATGCAAGGGGGGAGATTTTTGGTGCATCTCGAGCGGACCCAAACGAGTGGTCCTCTCGGATTTGATGAGGTGTCTTTCCTAGTCGCCGCTCACGCAGGCGCCACCCCGCGCCCTGTAGCTAAAGTAGCCTCAGGCGGTGAGTTATCTAGGATCTCTCTTGCTATTGCCGTCACCACCAGTCAACTCGGCGAGGCTCAGACTCTTATTTTTGATGAGGTTGACTCCGGTATTGGCGGGGCAGTTGCACAAACGGTTGGGCTGTTGATGAGAAAACTGGGGCTTGACCGACAAGTGTTGGCAGTGACCCATTTACCCCAAGTTGCTGCTTGTGCAGATCATCACTGGGTGGTCTCCAAACTAGCCAGTAGTGAGGGCACACTTAGTCAAATTGATTCAGTCGTTGGAGATAAGAGAGTTAGTGAAATTGCTCGCATGCTTGGGGGTGAAGTTATCTCTGAGACCACACTGGCTCATGCAAGAGAGATGCTGGAACAGGTAATTCTAGGTAAAGAGGGCCTCTCAAGCGAGGAAAGGAAGTCTGCTCGATCGAGTAAAAAAACACAGGGGGTTAAGTCGTGAAACGCGAATTGGTACTGATCACTGGCATGTCTGGCTCCGGCAAATCAGTTGCCCTGCACGCTTTGGAGGACCTTGGTTTTTATTGTGTGGACAACCTTCCCCCAGAGCTTTTGATCCCTTTTGTCGATTTAGATCAAAAGCTGCAAACTGACAAAATTGCGATTGCTATGGACGTGAGAAGCCGCCAGTCCTTGCCCCAAGTCCCCGCACAACTGTCTGAGCTCAGGAAAAGAGATATCAACATCCGTCTGCTCTTTCTCGAGTCCACAACGGACACCTTAGTGCACAGGTACTCAGAGACTCGTAGACGTCATCCTTTGTCTCAGCAATATCAGCAATATCAGCAACCTGAAAAAGCTGAACCTAAAATCGATGGAACATCCTCATCACAGGACCCACAAACGCTTGAAAGTGCCCTAGCGAAATCGACAAATAAGGACAACTTGGGAATCAGAAATCTAATTGAGTCGATTGAATTAGAGCGCGATTTGTTGGCTGATTTGAGGGAGATGTCGCACATCATTGACACCAGTTTACTTCGCCGCTCTAAGTTGCAAAGCTACATTCTTTCTTTAATAGGTGCCCCAGCAGCTGCACTCACTCTGATGTTTGAATCCTTTGCTTTCAAGCGAGGTATCCCCGTTCACGCCGATTACGTTTTCGACGTGCGCATGCTGCCCAACCCATACTACGACCTCACTCTTAGAGATCAGACCGGCTTGGACGAGCCGGTTGCCACTTGGCTTGGACAAAATAAAAGTGTGATAAGCATGGAGGAGCAAATTACACAATTCGTCAATAATTGGCTGCCCTCCCTTGATGAGGATCACCGCAGCTACGTCACCGTTGCCATTGGGTGCACAGGGGGGCAACACCGCTCCGTTTATTTAGTTGAGAAATTAGCAAAAGCTTTCGCTAACAACTGGGTAACCCTCAAACGCCACAGAGAACTAGACAACTAAAGGCTGAGTAGTGTTTTTCTCACAGGAGCAGGAACCCCAGCTGCGGTCCACTCAGCCCGACTCAGCCACTGAAAATCTATCTCCGGCTTTTTTTGAAGCATAGCCTTAAGTGCTTGGTGACTAAATGACCTTATTTGCACAACATGCAGCGAAAGCTCCCTATGCGTCAACACATGAGTAAAAACAGCGCCGTGCTCAATCTCCTTTGCGTTAAGCGAACCTATAAATTCGTCGCAAAGCTCAACACTACCAAACGCGGGGAAACAGTAAAGTGCGGCCCAAATACCTTTTGAAGGTCTTCTCTCCAGCAAAACTCGGTTATCTTTGCTGATTAAACACACCAACCACATTGATTCAGCCCTTTTTTTGATACGCTTTGTTTTGACGGGATACCGGCTTGGTTCCCCAGATTGATAGCCTAAGCATTGAGCTTTAACTGGACAAACCTCACATCTGGGTTTTTTGGGTGTGCAAAGAGTTGCCCCTAAATCCATAATTCCTTGGGTGTAGGTTGGCATGTCCGACTTAGCCACTGGCAGCGCCTCGAGCGCAATATTCCATAAATCTTTATTGGATTTAGAAATAGACAGATCTGCACCAAAGCCCCTTAGCCTTGAGAGCACACGCTTTACGTTGCCGTCCAAAATTGGAACTCTTTGCTTAAAGCATATTGAAGCAATCGCAGCCGCAGTGCTAGGCCCTATACCGGGTAAAGTTTGCAGTGTCTCATAGTCTTTGGGGAATACACCCGCATGCTGTTGCACAATTTGCTGGGCACACAAATGAAGATTTCGTGCGCGAGAATAATAACCAAGACCACTCCACAAACCCAAGACTTCGTCTTGACTTGCCGTGGCAAGAGTTTCTAGGGTTGGGAAGTGCTTCATGAAACGCTCAAAGTATGTAATGACTGTTGAGACTTGGGTTTGTTGAAGCATGATCTCAGAGACCCAAACTTTGTAGGGCTCTAAATCTTTTTGCCAAGGCAAATCATGCCGCCCGCTGTGCCTTTGCCAGGTGACGAGTAAGTTTGCAAAGGAATTTGCAGTTACACCTATTTTT
>DAIUEA010000042.1:5906-10047 GCA_036845365.1 Limnohabitans sp.
ATTTTTTTCAACTTTGGCAGCGCCTGCAATAAAAAGTGGATCGCTGCCCTTGAACAATCTGTCTGATTGATGCGCTGCAAATCTTACAAGGCTGCCCGCCTCGCCCATAAACAAAACTCTCCAATTGAAAATAACCACTCTCCCCCTTTGCATTTGAGAAGTTTTGCAACGTACTACCTCCCACTTCTATAGCTCGGCTCAGTGTTTCTCTAATGGCACGGTGAAGTCTTAGGCTTTGGGCCTTGGTTATAGTGGAGCTTGATCGAGTGGGCCTTATTTTGGCTAAAAAAAGAGCCTCACTCGCATAAATATTACCAACCCCCACAACGATTTGGCCGCCTAGCAAAGCTTGCTTAATTGACAATTTACGCGACTTTAAAGATCTGTAAAGATGCTCAGCACTGAACTCCTCTGTCAAAGGCTCAACCCCTAATTTACCCAGCAATTTATCGACCATAGGGGCGTTTGAATCGGCCGCAAAAACCACTGCTCCAAATCTTCTAGGATCATTTAAAGTCAATACCCCCAAATTAGTTTGCAACACAAAATGGTCGTGTAATTTCTGTGTAGCTGGGGTGCTCAGGTCCTCAAAACGAAGGGAGCCAGACATTCCAAGATGCAAAATCAACATAGCGGGGTCCAGCTCAATCAATAAGTATTTCCCGCGCCTGCTCACGCACTTAATGATTAAACCCGTCAATTCCTCGTTTTTGCAGCCCAGAGGCCAACGAAGTGGCTTGCCTGTCCATATATTTTGGATGTAAGCGCCCTTAATTCGATCGGCAAAACTAAGTCTGGTCACTTCAACTTCGGGTAATTCTGGCATGTTGGAGAATATTTAGTTCGTTGGTATTATCATCTCAGGTTCTTACTCCAAGTATTTCGCTTATTTAGAAGCCCCTAAACTCACATGAAAACCCTATTGTCCTATTACCATTGTTTTGCAAAGTTTTGTTTTGCAGGGATCTTTTGCTCAACCCAACAGCCAATGACTTTGAGCAAATGGGTTCAGTTGAGCAACCCACAAAAGGGGCAATCATTTAGAGTTTTTTACAAAGGTCGCTACAAGTCTAGCCTCTTAAGCCTCGTTTTAGCGGCAATCTTATCTGCTCCCCTATGTTTGTCTGCGGCGCCAAAAAATAAACCCTCAAATGATACGCAAAGTGTTCCTCTGGCCAACGCGAATCAAAGCAATGAGGATACTCCTAAAAACTCCGCCCTAACGGGAGAGTTGATGATGGAGATTTTATTGGGCGAGCTCAACAACGAAGCAGGCGTTCCTGCCGCCGGGTTCTCTTTAATTTTAGATGCAGCCCGCAAAACTGAGGATCAAGGGCTTTTTAAACGTGCCGTAGAAATCGCTTTGCAAGCTCGCTCAGGTCCATCCGCCTTGGAGGCCGCACGCTCTTGGAAAAATGCCGACTCTACCTCCAAAGAGGCTAACCGTTTTGTCCTGGATATTTTGATCGCCTTAAATAAGGTCGATCAAACCGAAGAACCATTGAGAACCGATCTTTTATTGACCCCTCAAACTGAGCAGGCAAAAGCCATCGGTATCGTTCCTCAGTTGTACCTTCAAGTCAATGACAAGACTGCTGCTTCACAAGTCGTTGAACAATCCCTGGGCTCCTTTCTTACCCGCAGTGACACGGCCTCAGCCAGTTGGATCACCATTGCAAAAATGCGTCTTTTATCTGGTAAGTCCAAAACGGCTTTAGAGGCTTTAAAAAGGGGCCTCACCCTTGATCCTAAATCTAAGACGGGGGCTCTTCTTGCCATTGAGATGGCGAGCATCCGCAATTTGGAGGCAGAGCAATTAGTCAAAAATTCTATTGATTTAATAAATGACCCGCTTATATCTTTGCAATGGGTTAGAAGTCTTATAGAGATGGACCGAATCAAGGAGGCAGGCGAGCTCATCAAACAAATTACAGAAAAATCTCCTAATTTCCCTGACGCTTGGCTTTTATTAGGTGGACTTCAACTGGAATTGAGCAACATAGGGGAGGCGGAAAAAGCTTTGATTCAATATTTAAAACTTGGCGCTGAAAATCCCGAGACCGTTAATATTCAAAGCATGGGGCAAGCTTATTTGATGATGGCTCAAATTGCCAAAAAACAAAATAAAGATTCCTCCGCTGAAGAGTGGCTTTCAAAAATCGAAGATCCTCAACTCCTGATGCGAGCCCAATTTCAGCGTGCAAGCATATTGGCCTCTAAAGGCAAAATGACAGAAGCAATTGAGTTGATTGAAAGTTTGCCGGCAAAAACTCAGGACGACAAGAGAGCGAAGGTCCTTGGGCAAGCCCAGCTTTATAGAGATTACAAAAGTTTTGATAAAGCTTACTTAGTTCTAGCCGCTTACTCAAAACTAAACCCAGCAGATGTGGATGTGGCTTATGAGTTGTCAATGGTTGCTGAGAAACTCAAAAAATACACGGATATGGAGAAAATTTTGCGCTCCATTATCTCCACACACCCAGACTACGCTCAGGCCTACAACGCGCTTGGATTCTCCCTCGCGGAGAGGAACTTAAACCTGCGAGAGGCCAAAAGACTTATCGTAAAAGCCCTCGAATTCTCCCCCGAGGACCCCTTCATCACAGACAGCTTAGGTTGGGTCGAGTACAGACTGGGAAACAATTTGGAATCTCTGGCTATTTTGCAACAAGCCTATACTGCCAAATCTGATCCCGAGATTGCAGCCCACTTGGGAGAGGTGATGTGGATTTTAAAGAAGAATGAGGACGCGATACGTACCTGGGATGAAGGCCTTAAGATCAACCCGGACAACGAAGTGTTGCTAGAAACAATAAAAAGGCTTAAAGGCAAACCCTAAAATTCAAACTAGCGCACCCTTGTGAAACAATTTAAACGAGATATGTTAATGAGGCACAGCAGTTGTTTGTTTCTGCTCGTTTTTACTGCTCTAGCTCTGCTAAGCGCTTGCTCAAGTCAGCGTCCACTTCTTTTAAGAAGCTCAATTGATCAGGGCCAGATTAGCCAACCCGGTTGGAGTGGGAAAATTAATTTAACGATCAATAGCGAACCAAAACAGTCATTTACCGCTGAATTTGATTTAGAGGGGGATCCGCAAAGGGGAGACATGCAGTTTTATACCCGCTTGGGCACGACCCTTGCAACTGCCCAGTGGGACACTGGAGTGGCACAGTTAAATGTGCCAGGCAAAGACCCATTGCAATTTGAATCTCTAAACTCACTTAACCAAAAACTCTTAGGCACAACGCTTCCGGTAAATATGATTTTTGAGTGGGCTAACGGGGCCACGCCAACGCCCCCAAATGGTTGGCGCATTTTGCGCAGCACGGTGGAGTCCGAGGGTAAACCTGGAGAGTTAGACGCGCAAAGAGATTTCCCTTTGCCAAGTGCCCATTTGAGCCTTAGGATCTTAAAGAGTACAGAGGGTACCCCTCTTACCGATGGTCAATCGCGATGAAGAGTATTTCCGATGTTTTGTCACCCGCAAAAATTAATCTTTTTTTGCACATCAACCAAAGGCGATCGGACGGTTATCACCTGCTTCAATCTGTATTCATGATGCTAGATTGGTATGACACGCTTCACTTTGAATTGCTACAGGATGATCGGGTTGAGCGCATCGATATAAATGCAAATGAAACTCAAAGAGCTCATCTTCCCGCGCTTGATTTGTGCGTAAAGGCGGCTCAAGCCCTTCAAAAAGCAAGTAACTGCACCAAAGGTGCCCGCATTTTCTTAGAAAAAAACATTCCTCAGCAAGCCGGAATGGGCGGAGGCTCTTCTAATGCGGCAAGCACCCTAATTGCACTCAACAGGCTTTGGGATCTTAATCTAAGCAGACAAGATCTTATCAAAATAGCGATACCACTAGGCGCTGATGTTCCCTTTTTCTTACTGGGCACAAACGCTTGGGTGGAGGGAATAGGCGAAAAACTCGAGCCCATCAACTTAGGTGCTCATGAATGGATCGTTTTAAAGCCGGAGCAGGGAGTCTCTACCCAACAAATTTTTCAAGATTCACAACTAGAACGCAGTACTAAAACTGTTACAATATTTGACTTTGCTGCTCAACCAATTGGCTTTGGTCGAAATGATTTGCAGCCAGTCGCCGAAAGACTGTGTCCCCAAATTAGTGAAGCCA
>DAIUEA010000043.1:0-7522 GCA_036845365.1 Limnohabitans sp.
CTTTTCATGCGCTTAGGGTATCAATTGTTGAGCGCTGAGAATGGCCTAATAGCTCTTGATCTATTGCGGTCCAACAGTGTGGACCTGGTTTTGTCAGATTACCTAATGCCCGTAATGAACGGTGGAGAACTTTTGGAGCGTATACACACAGAATACCCCCTTTTGCCACTTATTATGCTAACGGGCACAACAATGATCTTAGATAACTCTGTCAATCTAAAAAAAGAACATATTTTTAAAATTGTGAGTAAACCCTGGGACAACGATGAGCTTATTGAAACCGTACAAAATGCATTGATAAAGGCCCAATCAATTTAAGGTAGCTATTTGACGTAAGAAATTTTAAAACCAACATATCAAATCAAAAACCAGTGCGAAGTTGCGCTTAAGGCTTGCGAGATTGATATTTTGGTCGATGATGACCGAGACCTTAATCGAATCGGTACGACCGATACTGACTAAAGCGGCGGATTTAAGTCCACTATGTCCAATAACTCAAGTGCTTATTCGCTATAAAACCGATTAAATTAGTTGTGCTGAGTTATGTCTTGGTTGCTAGTTTGGACTCAAATTGACAAAGTTGAAAAATACTTTAGCTGATGTATCGATCACTTATTCAAAAAACATTAAATACTCAATTTGATTTATTTTTGTAATTACTTACAAGCAAATTCTGTGTTTTTATGAGCATATCGCCCAATTGAATAACTTTTTTAAGAGCAAATAACAATTTTTCTGGGGAGGTCATATATTCATGAACAAGACTATTTCTAAGTCCTCGGAGTTCAATCCATTGGTCCGCTGAATCAATCCAACCCAATTTTTCAGCTCTAAATAAATTGTCCAATTGAGAACCAACTGGTTCCAAATTTAGTTTCAAAATAGCTGGCAAAAGCTTGTCACCAATGGTGTCTTGAAGCCGACTGAATCTAGCAACAAAAGCGTCTAACATCTCACTTTGTTGAGGGTTACGGTCAAGAGCTTCAATCCATTCAATGTCAATATTTGAATTGATGACACGAATTTTAGATTGTTGAAAATAAATGACTTCTTTCCCAGTTATATCTAGAAGTCTTTCGATAATGAAGGTATTATTATTAGAAGATATCATAAAACAATACCAGTTTTAAGTGCCTGTGTATGGATGGGTTGAACTTGCGTCAAGTCATCCATTAAAAGAACATCAACCTTTCTACCGCCAAGTCGTATATAAAGACGAGCAGCGAGTTTACTCTCTAAGTCAAATCGGTTGGTAAGTGTATGATGAGTCTCGATTAGTAGATCAATATCGCCGCCTTTTTGAATATCGTCCACACGACTACCAAATAAACGAATGACTACATCCGGTCCCAAGTGATCAGTCACTTCTCTCTTTATAAGTTCTTGTATTTTTGGATCGAGTCGCACAATGATGCCTTTTCGAGATTAATCGTCGATTAGAAGCACTGGACTAATAGAAGTTTTAGCTGATGAGCAAATACGTACTCAATCATTGGTGCCCGAGACCGGAATCGAACCGGTACGCCCGCTATTAACGAAAGCGGCGGATTTTAAGTCCGCTGTGTCTACCAATTTCACCACTCGGGCGGTGGAATACTCATTTTAGCCCAATATTGGGTTGAGTAGCTAACTTGCTCAATTAATTGATATCTAGATCTTTTATTTTAAAAAGTCAGATGGTATTTGAATTTAATGAACATAGGTTTTCACCTTATGTTTGGATTGATGGTTTGTTAAACAATCATTCTTTTTGGGACTACAGTCAAGAAGCTCTATGTGGCGTTGGGCCAAAGGCATATAGTCTGAGGTTCATGAATGATTCAGTCTCAGGTTTTAGGATTCCTATTTATAAATACCCACTCCTGGATAGACTAAGTTTATTTGGAGATACGGGTTTAAAAAATAAAATAAAATAAAATCAATAATAATTTTTTTGTTAAAAATATCCACAGCCACTCATGAAGTCATCCATAAAAAAACAACAATCTGAGTCCTCAGCCAGGTTATTGGAAAAAGCGATGGCTGCACATAGAAATGGCGACTTAAGCTCAGCCATATCGGGTTACAAGAGCCTGCTGGTAAAGAATCCAAAAGACATTGACGCACTCCATTTGCTAGGGGTGATTGAAATTCAAAAGAGCAACTGGCAACAGGCCGCGACACTCATAGGGAAGTCTCTGAGTTTGAGTCCAAATCAACCAGGCGCATTAAACAATTACGGTATCGCCCTCAAGGAGTTGGGTCAGTTTAGCTTGGCCATTGAGCAGTATTTAAAAGCCGTCAACTTAAAAGGAGATGATGCGAATACTTTTATGAATTTGGGAAATGCGTATCAGGCCTCTTCGGAGCTGGATATGGCAATACAGGCGTATGACAAAAGCATAGTTTTAGAGCCCGCCCTTGCTGCGGCACTTGTGAACCGTGCATTTGCACTCAGCGCTAAAGGCCAGCACCACAGCGCAATAAATAACTATAAATTGGCCTTACAAGTCAATCCTTTTGATTTTCAAATTTACAATAATCTGGGTAATGCACTCAAAGCCGCCGCCCATCCACTGCTAGCACTCGACTGTTACTACAGAGCTGTTCAATTGAATCCAACCTTCGCTGATGCGTTCTTTAATATGGGAAACGTATTACGCGATTTGGAGCGCTTGGATGAGGCTTTAGCTGCTTATAACAAAGCAATCGAGCTCAACTCCTGCGCGCCAGATCATTTCATCAATAGAGGAAATACTTTCCTTGAACTTGAGCAGTCAGCGAGTGCTGTAGCCAGTTTTACAGAGGCGATTAAGCTACAACCCTCCTATTTTCAGGCTTACAACAATCTAGGCAACGCCTATTTGGAGCTAAAAGAGTACGCGCTTGCGATCAAGAACTACTCTCATGCAATCGAACTCAGTCCGGGTTACGCGCAGGCCTACAACAACCGAGCAAATGTTTTAAGGATCACTGCGCAAACCGAATTGGCCAAACTCAATTACGAACGAGCCCTTGTCTTAGACCCTTTGTATGCACAAGCCTTTAACAACTTAGGTGTTCTTAACTTAGAGGCGTCTCGATTGAAAGATGCACTCGATTTTTTTGATCAAGCAATTGCTTTATTTCCTGACTTTGCCGATGCCTATTACAACAAGTCCAACGTACTCAGGGAGCTAAAACTTTTTTCAAAATCAATTCTTCAATACCAACGCACATTGGCAATATCTTCAAATTACCCCTTCCTAAAGGGACTTCTGATTCACGCAAAGATGCAAATTTGTGATTGGAGAGGATTGGATGATCAGTTAGTTGAGCTCTTTCAAGACATTGGATTGAATAGGGAGGTAACGCCTCCCTTTCCTGTCCTGGCTTTGAGCGACTCTTTAGAGTTGCAGCAAAGTGCAGCCCGAATTTGGAGCGAGCGTAAATTCCCCCTCTCGGCTTCGCATTCGCATGCCCACCAAACAGTGCATGAAAGCCGCAAGCACAACCACAAAATCCGTATTGGTTATTTCTCTGCAGATTTTCGAGATCATCCCGTCTCCTATTTAATGGCTGATTTGTTTGAACATCATCACCGAGAGGAGTTTGAAATTATTGCTTTCTCACTGGGTCCGATCAAAACCGATCAGATGAGAAAACGATTAGAAAAAACATTTGATATCTGGATTGAGTCTCATCATTTGTCTGACTCTGAAGTGGTTGAGCGCTCACAAGAAATGGGTGTCGACATAGCTGTAGATTTAGGAGGGTTTACAAAGAACAGCAGAACCGCAATTTTTGCCATGCGTTGCGCACCGGTTCAGGTCAGCTACATCGGTTATTTGGGTACCATGGCAGCTCCCTACATGGACTATCTGATCGCAGATGAGGTCATCATCCCTGCCCATAGCACTCAGTTCTACACGGAGAAGATCGCTTATTTGCCTGTTTATCAGGCGAATGACTCTAAGAGACAAATGTCTACCGAACCCATGAACCGATCCTTGCTTGGATTACCTGAAAATATCTTTATATTTGGATGTTTTAATACCAACTACAAAATTACACCCAACCTTTTCGATGCGTGGATGAGAATATTAAAACGAGTCGAATCAAGCATTTTGTACCTTTACGCAGACACCGAAGACGTTGTAGCTAATCTCCTTTTTGAGGCGCAAAAGCGAGGCATTGATCCGAAAAGACTTTATTTTGCTGACCGTGTACCCCAGTCGGTGTATTTGGCTCGTTTCACACAGGTTGATCTGTTCTTAGACACTTATCCCTACAACGCTGGCACAACTGCAAGTGATGCGCTTTGGAGTGGTTTGGCTGTTTTGACCTTAACTGGGCAGGCCTTTGCGAGCAAAATAGCAGCAAGCCTTTTGACTGCCCTTGGGATGACAGAGCTGATCACGCACTCTTTGCAGGAGTACGAAGAGAGGGCTGTTAGCTTAGGGCTTAATCCGGACAAAATGCAATCGATTAAAACCAAGCTCCAAGAGCAAAAGAGTAAAACTGATCTCTTTAACACTGCTAAATTTACATTCAACTTGGAGATGGTTTACAGGGAAATGGTCAAAAGAGCTCGAACTGGGCAGGAGCGCTCGCACATAAAACTGTTTGCTCAGGATCGTCAGGGTCCCGAGGGTCCTGAGGTTCCTCTGGGTTAGGTGGGCGATCCGCTACAGATGATCAATTAAGGCTTTGCTCAACCAACTGCAATGTCTGCCCGCTGATGAGAGCGGTATTGACACGAGCGCCTTGAAAATAAATTTGAATTTTTTGCAAACTAGGACTGACTATTTGCCAAGGAGATTTGCCGTAGACACTCATACCTTGATCTTTGTTGAGGCGAACGGCTGTTTTCTTGCCCAACGCGTCTTGCACACAAGCTTCAAAATCATCCGAGCTTGTCAGATAAACGTAGTTCCCCGCTTTTGTAGGATAAAGAGTGGAGGCTGTGGGTGGGTCTGAGGTGAGGAGCTGACAAGGGTCCGAATTGTTCTGTTCGCCCTTTTTGGAGGTGTTCTCAACGCCCGAGTTTGGAGACTCTGCAAATTTGGCGTTACCGCTGGATGCTGTGGGCAAAGGTTGAGCACTTGCAGCCACTTTTTCGGTTGCATTTAGATTTAAATTTAAGTTTTTGGTATCTGTATTTTTATCAGTACTTTTATCTGTTTTGCTGTCCTCCCTCATACCTATTGCGCCAATGAAAGAGTTAGATAATTCAGCGGCTCGCATTCCCGCAGCTTTTAAACCAAAGGCTGCGCTCGTGGTAAGCGCTTGTGTGTTTTCCTTATTTTCGTTATTTTCGTTACTGTCTAGGGACAGCGCTGAGGGAGTATTGGATCCAGTGGTACCGACTGTGCTGGCTTGGGTGGATGGTGTAGGTGAAGCTTGGGAGGGGGAGGTATTTTTTGTTAGGGTTGGCGATACAGGCAAAAGTACATCAGTCACAGACTCTGAGCTTGGAGCGTCCCAGGGACTCCAGTAAAGAACAATAATCCCCGCCATCACACATATCGCTCCCCACGCCATTGGGCTGAGATCTTTTCTCGTATTGCTCGAAGATGGTAAAAGATTAAAGGAGTTGCGCGACTTACTGGACAGGCGAACGATTTCTTCGATCACATTCTTATCTTGGGTATGTGCTTGTGGGTATTTTTTTGGGCTTACCTCAGGGGTTTGAGCCTCTAAGGGGGGTTCACCCTGACCAGGAGCCGCCTCACCCAACACTTTGGAATAGGAGTCAAATGGATCGACAACCCTTAGAACTCGCTTTATGGCTTGTTGTTTAATTTCTGCAGAATAAAAAAGATTTTCTCCGCCTTGCTCAAGTTGAGTGAGTTGAGCAAGAGACAAGCTTGTTTTTTTGGCCAGCTCAACCATATCAATCTTTGCGTTTTCACGCAGAGTTTTCAACTCAGTAGGATTGGGTAGGGGTGAGGTAGGTGGCATGGAAAACTAAAATGAAGCGTCTAGGCCGAAATCAACAAATTATCTATGCAATATCTTTACCAATTATGACAAGCTACAGTTTTTTTAAATGAGTACTAACCATAATAAGCGCTTGTTTTTTGTCTGCATCGGCACGCCATCTGGCGTATCTCAAAGAGGCGATTCAATCAGTTCGACTTAGGGTGTGCGTAAATCCACTCCTTGTAGCGCGGGTGTTGGGTTAAGCTCTCAAAGCAAAATCCCCTTTCTTTAAGTCCTGTAATGAGGGGCTCTAAGTCAGCTGGAGCCCAAGGATCTAGCCTGGACCAAATACCTAGATGAGCCATTAAGATGTCCCCTTTTTGGATGCTCTTTAATGCTTTACTTAAAAGCCACGCATTGGAGAAGTCTTTGCTATTGAGTTCATCACCTAGGAATCCCGCTGCTGCCCAGTCCACGTGTGCAAAGCCGCAGGACTTTGCAGCACTCAGGAGCTGAGGTGAGACCTTCCCCCCCGGAGCTCTAAAAAGAGGGAGCGGCTCTGCCCCAGTAATCTCTTTGAGCCTTTGGTTGGATTTTTTAAGTTCTTCGCAGTACTCGCTTGCTCCCCAGTTAAGGCGTTGACCCTTCAAGGGGCCTGCGCTAGGTTTAAAGATGAAACGATTATCCGGCAGGTCCGATTGCCAATAAACGTGGTCATAGGTGTGTGATGCAAAGGTGTTGCCCAGTTGTGCTTCGCCTCTCCACCAACTGGCCCAGGTGTCGCCCAGACTTCCGTCTCCGGTTTTAGTGAGCTCTTGAGCTGCAAAGTAGGTGACTCGGACATTGTTTCTTTTGAGTACCTCAGATATGAGAGGTGCCACCTCCATGTGACCCGTATCAAAGGTGAGGTAGATTGGTTTTTTGCAAAAAGATGCCTCCTCAGATGTGCTTTCCTTGCTGGGGACCAGCTTTGTATTTGTATTTGTGCTTGTTTGAGCCAAGTTCACGGTTTGGTAGCTAGCTTGCTTGGGCTCAAAAGGTTCAGCGTGGGTAAGCGTACTGTGTAACAGCAAAACGACCCCCCATCCAACAGTTTTACAGGCATCTTTAAATTCTTTTCGCATGCTCTAGGGTCCATATTCCGTGAGGAGACTTGCCCACTTTGACTTGTTGTATCAGCTTTCCGCTCTCTATGTCGACTACGCTCATGCGCCCAATCCAGCGAGATGAAATAAAGATTCTTTTTTGGTCCGCAGAGACCTCCATGCAGTCGGGTCCGCCCGGCGCGTTGAGCTCTTTGACCACTTTGAAAGTGGTGTAATCAATGAGACTGATGGTGTTGGAAACCCTGTTGCTAACGAAAATGTGCTTTGCATCCCCTAAGGCCCTAAATGCATGAGCACCTTCACCAGTGGGTATGGACAGGCGCAACTGAGCTGGATTTTGGGTGATATCGAACACCTGTACTTCGTGCCCACCGGTTAGCCCGACCAGTAAGCTTTTACCATCAGGGGTGCCAAACACATCGGCTGGCAATGAACCGGTTTTGGTCCGCCACTTGATAGTTTGTGTGGGCAAGTCAACTGCGACTAATTCGTTGCTGTCTTGCATGGTTGCATAGGCTGTGAGGCTGTCAGCA
>DAIUEA010000043.1:7532-10010 GCA_036845365.1 Limnohabitans sp.
GCACTAATCCATATGTGGCTGGGAGTTTTAGAGGAGGGAATGCGTTTGACAATTGTTAAATCGCTACCGTTCCAACTGTAAATATCAATGTGATTGAGCCTGTTCCCTACAGTTACAAACCATTTCATGTCGGGTGAGAACCGCAGTTGATAAGGGTCTAACGTATTTTTTACAACCCGCTGAACGGTCGCAGTTTTAGGATCAATGAAGGTGAGTGAATTACTCCCTGCATTTCCAACAATTATGGATTTCTCGTCCGGCGTGAGGTACAAATGGTGAGGCTCTTTGCCAGTCTGTATTTTCTTCACCTCTGTCCAGTCCTGAGGGTCGATGACGCTTATTGTGGCGTCAAGGGAGTTTAAAACGAATAAAGGCAAACCTCCCGCGTTGGAGTAACTGCTAAGGAGCAAAAAGCATGTAAGAGCGTTGAGCAGAGATTTAAACCAAGTAAAGCGGGCGCCGAATTCAAAAGTTACAACAGTGGAGTTTGATTTTTTAAGCAGGCGTTTATTCAAAATAAGTATTCCTGAGCGCTTTAGCGCAGAGTGATTTGAGGGGATATCTTAAAGAGTCTAAATAGTTGGAGGAAAAGAAATCAAGTTTACTCAGGCTCTTTTTGTGTATTGTAATTACAAACCTAATTCGATAATGTGAGTCAAATAATAATGGCTCTTAGACTAAGTTCACACGTTTTAAAGCGGCTTTGGTAAACCCAAATTTTTTGGGTGTCTCATTAAATTTCTAATTTATTTTTTTGACTGATCCGGCAAACTTGGTGCAACAACCAGATTCAAAGCTACCCAGTGAACTGTGCTTACAAAAAAAGTGAATCAATCTCACCCTTAGAGAGCCACCTCCACATTCCGGGCGCGAGTTCGTTGGGGATGTCTAGGGGACCAATATGGGAGCGGTGCAGCTTTGTGACTTTATGTCCGGTTGCGCCGAGCATTCTTTTAACTTGATGATATTTCCCTTGGGTCAGGGTAAGCTTTAGGGTGTTCTCCCCAGTCAACTCAGCTCGGTGAGCCACAGTTAGCTCATATTCATCTTTCAGATGAACTCCGCCCAAGAGTTTATCGCACACCCTTTGATCTAGTGGGTCCTCAGTGGTTACCTCGTAGACCTTAGGGACATGGTGTTTGGGGGAGCTCATTTTGTGAATGAACTGGCCGTCATCCGACAGCAACAACAGTCCTGTGGTGTCTTGGTCTAATCGTCCAACCGCTTGAACACCAGGGCTTGAGCCCTTTCGAGGTCGTTGCCTCAAAGGCGTGGGTAGCAAAGTGTACACACTTGGCCAGTTGGAGGGCTTTTGGGAGCACTCAATCCCCATTGGTTTGTTCAGCATCACATAGGCGCTGGGATGGTAGTGCCAAAGGACGCCTTCAACTTTATAAGCAAGACCGCTTAGGCTTTGAGCTATTGGGCCAGCAGCGTCCTTTAAAAAGTCTTCTACTTGCATGTAAGGATCTGTACAAGTGTTAAATTCCAGTGGGCCCGCTAGTTGTGCATCTGTTGGCATAGCGCTCAGTTCAAAAAATCCCTCCTCAACCAAGGCAATGCAGTGGCGTCGTGTGCCAAATCCTTGTGAATAAAGTAGATCAAAGGCGTTCACTATAACTCTTCGCCCTTATTGCTCAAGATCCCTTTGTCGGACAAAGCTTTTATTTGTTCTGCAGATAGACCAATTTCTTTTAACACAGACAAAGTATGTTGTCCAAGCGTGGGCGCAGCACTTCGAATTGCCCCGGGGGTGCGAGAGAGTTTGGGTATCACCCCAGGCACTAAAAGGCGCTCACCCGATTCAAGCGTTTGCTCCAATATCATCTCACGTGATTTGTAATGGGGGTCGTGGGCAATATCTTTGACCGTATAGATCCTACCTGCAGGCACGCCTGCTGAGTCAAGGGCTGCAAGCACTTGTTCACAACTCAGACCAAGGGTCCACTCTTGAATAGCCTGGTCTATCTTTTTAGACTCTTTAACGCGTCCTTCGTTTTGTGCTAGTGCTGGGTCGAGGGCTAAATCTGGGCGATTGATGGTTTGCATCAGACGTTTAAAAATACTATCCCCATTTCCCGCAATCAGCGCGTATGACCCGTCTAAGCATTTGTAAGCATTTGATGGTGCAATCCCAGGAAGCTCGCTGCCCGCAGGCTCTCTTATTGCGCCAAATGCGGCGTACTCTGGCAACAAGCTCTCCATGCAATTAAAAACTGCCTCATATAAAGCGACATCGATAATTTGACCGAGCCCGCTTTTAGCTCTCTCTTGCAGGGCAATCAACACGCCTATAACGCCGTGTAGGGAAGCTAAAGTGTCGCCAATGCTCACGCCCACTCTGACCGGGACCCGCCCAGGCTCAGCGCTTAAGTGTCTTAATCCACCCATCGCCTCGGCGACCACGCCAAACCCAGGTTTGTCTTTGTAGGGGCCCGTTTGCCCGTAGCCACTTATTCTCAGCATGATCAGTCTTGG
>DAIUEA010000044.1:0-4540 GCA_036845365.1 Limnohabitans sp.
TGCAGACAGAGGAGTTATGGGAAGCTCTTATTGAGAGCTTTCATAGGTATCATTCAATATGGATTAGGCAAGGATTTTTGCCTATGTTGCGCTGCCTTATTCATGAAAACAACATCGCTCAAAACCTATCTCGCAGCGTTGACTCAAGCACCTTTAGCGGCGAGAGGGCTTTAACTAATTTATTGCATCTTGGTGATTTACTGCAAAGTGCTAGCCTTAAATTACAAGGTGAGGGTGCTCTTATAAGATATTTAGAACAACAATTAAGAGATCCTAAGTCTTCGGGAGACGCGTCGATTTTGCGTCTCGAGAGTGAGGCTAATTTGGTGAAGGTCATTACTATACATAAATCCAAGGGGCTCGAATTTCCCTTGGTCTTTCTGCCTTTCATCTCTAACTTTAAGGCAGAGGGGAGCAAAAATGAGAGAAGCGATGAAAGTCGTTTAGAGGAGGATGTGAGGCTCCTTTATGTGGCGTTAACACGCGCACAAAAAGCGTTATGGATCGGAATGGCTCCTATGTTTCGGGACTTTACAAAAAAATCTAAAGGTCCCAAAAATGCAGTTTCGATGATTTTAAATAGAGAAACATCAGATGACTTGGTGAGCAAGCTTAGCGTGTGGAGCTCATGCCCGGACATTGCAGTGAGTCCTGCTCCTTTGCCCACCCATCAACGCTATGTACCCACTCAGCCCTTTGTCACGCTCAAAAGCGCACTAACTCCTAAGCGTACTTCAAATACCAATTGGTGGACAGCAAGTTTTAGTTCCATTGCAAAACCCTCGCCTAAGCACTCAGGTGAGGGTTATCGACCAGCAAGTTCAAGGGACGATAAACTCGCTGACTCTCAGCAGGACAACTCAAATAATATGGGTCCTCAATCGCTCTACATAAAGACCGATCTAGCTGAGCCCGAAGCTCAAGGGGGTACGAACCTTTACGATTTGATCGACTCTAATAGTGCTGTGGGCACTATGCTTCATGATCTTTTAGAGTGGCAATTTAAATACAATTGGATAATCACCCAGCCCTCTACAAATGGGCAAGCACAGCGTGAGTGGGATTTGATGATTGACCTTAAATCTGACAGATTCGGTCTTATAGGGGAGGCTAAAACAGTTCTCTGCGATTGGATTAAAGAAATTGTGACGACTCGTTTTACTCCGAACTCAGTGCCTGCACCTCATTTCCTCAAATCGTTGCATCTCCAAGAGTTAAATTCATCCAATGCTTGGGCTGAGATGGCTTTTACTTTTCCAGTTAAATCCATGAGTGTTTCAAGACTGGATGAGCTGATCGCCACCTACGTGTTACCCAACAAGGCGCGCAAGAACTTACTTGCCAGGCAAATGAACGGAATGCTGACAGGCTTCATGGACTTGGTTTTTGAGGACAGCGGTCGCTACTACGTGCTTGATTACAAGTCCAACAAACTGCTTGGGTACGCTCACGAACAATTACAAGAATCAATACTTGCTCACCGCTACGACGTTCAATACACGCTTTACCTCTTGGCGCTGCACAGATTACTCAAGTCCCGGATGGCAGATTATGACTATGACCTACATGTTGGTGGTGCAATCTATTTATACCTTCGAGGGGTGTATACACCCTCACAGGGTCTGTTCGTAGACCGCCCACCGAAAGAAGTTATCTTAGCTCTGGACAACGCTTTTAGGGGGGAATGATTTCATATGACAAAAGTTTCGACAAAAGTTTCCTCTACTAGGCCTGCATTCTCTAGATTTGAGACGGCGTTTGCTGATTTTTTACATCAAAAACAGCCGAGTCTTGAACCCAATCACGCTGTTCTTGCCTGCCTTGTGAGTCATTTGTACTTGAAGGGGCATACGTGCTTGGATTTGGATTTGCTAGCTCAACGCGATTGGGACGCTCTTTCTTTAGACGCGGATGTGCAGGAGTCCATTCCCCACAATGCAGCTGATTTCGCTGCGACATTACCCTGGAGGCAAGGCGCATCAAGTCCTTTGGTGATGGAGGGACACTTGTTGTACTTAAGGAAAAACTGGGAAGCAGAACAACGCATCATTAAATCTATTCGTTCCAGACTCGTACAAAAGCCGACAGAGTTTATGAACTTAGAGGCTAACTTGGGGTTGCTGTTTGGTAGAGACGACGCACTAGATCAACCAGATTGGCAGAAATTAGCCTGTGCAGTCTCCACAAGGCAATTGTTCACATTGATAACGGGAGGCCCAGGCACGGGAAAGACAACAACTGTGACGAAATTGTTGTCTCTTTTAATACATAACCAAAAGAGGCAAGATCCCAGCTACAAGATCCGTATTGCATTGGCCGCACCTACTGGGAAAGCAGCTGCTAGGCTGGGTACCTCCATCACTGAGGCGATCGATAAGTTGCCCACTGACTTCAAGTTTGATATGGACTTCGCACCCATTACCTTACACAAGCTTTTGCAAATAAGAGCTGACAACAAAAGAGGGGAATCGGTATCTCTTGCTTACGATGTCATCGTGGTGGATGAGGCATCTATGATTAGTTTGTCTTTGATGGATAGGCTCTTGGCAAGCGTACAGCCCAATACGCGGCTCATCTTACTTGGGGATAAGGACCAGCTTGCCTCCGTAGAGGCGGGAGCAGTGATGGGCCAGCTTTGTATGAATGCTCCTAAGGGTAATTACTCTGCAAGCACCCTTGAATGGTTGTCTAGGCTGACTACGAAAGACTTAACCAAATGGGGTGGATCTGGATCTGGCCTTGAGCAACAAACGGTCATGTTGAGAAAAAGTTACCGCGTAGAGGGCGCAGGCGTTATAGGAAAGTGGGCTCAATTGATAAACGGGGGGGGGAGAGAGGATTTACATCATTTACGCCAATTGTGGAGAGAGCTCACATTTTGGCCTCAAAAGAGCGCTGCCCGTACGCCTGCTGTGGACCGTTTGTCCACAAATGAATTTAATGACCCCGGAACTAAAGAATTTTTAAGGCACTCATGGCACCATTATTTGTTGGCCATAAACTCTGCCCCCTGCACTTCCAGTGTGCAAGACCAGGCGCATGATGAGTGGGCCAAATCTGTATTGGACGCTTTTGCTGAGTTTCAAGTAATTTGCGCCGTTAAAGAGGGACCTTTAGGTGTCAATCAACTCAACAAAGTAATTGCACAGCACTTAGGATTTAATGACGAAGGGTGGTACGTTGGCAGGCCTGTCATCGTCACTAGGAACAACTACCACGTAGATTTAAGGAACGGGGATGTCGGGGTATGTTTAGAGAGGAACGGCGAACTGCGGGTGGCTTTCTTTAGGGAAGGGCCCGCTCCAGGAGCACCGGTTCGCTGGATTTTGCCTGCTCGAATTGACTCTGTTGAAAGCGTTTTTGCTTTGACAGTGCATAAGTCTCAAGGTTCTGAGTTCAACCATATTTGCTTTGTTTTGCCAGCCAAGAGACAAGCAGTGATGACGAGGGAGCTGATCTACACTGGGTTGACTCGGGCAAAAAAACACGTAACTTGGGTGGTGCCCAATGAAGCAGAGTTGTTTAAGTCTGTTGAGAAAAAGCTTTCTCGCAGCGGAGGACTTCACGCAGTACACGCAGCTCACGCACCTCACGCACCTCAGGATCTAACAAAGGAATAGTTCTTCCTTGATTTAAGACAAAAGGGGCCCCTCGTTTCTGATAATATCTGTCCTGTTAGAAGGTCAGGTTTAGCGTTGATGCGACCTCAAACCTTTTAAAAAGTTCATGTTTACGTAGACGTATTTTTTTAAAATTAACATATGCACACAACTCCCCAAAAGCCACACGGCATTTACTCTCCTGTTCTAACCCCTTTTAATGCAGATTCAAGCCCCGACTTTGATCGGTACGTGAAACACTGCCGTTGGCTCATAGAGCAGGATGTAGGCTTGGCGATTTTTGGCACAAACTCTGAGGCGACCTCCTTGTCTTTGGGGGAGAGGCATAAACTTCTTGACGCATTGATAGAGGCAAACATTCCCCCTCACAAAATGATGCCTGGAACAGGTGCGTGCGCTTTGCCTGACGTCATTGAGCTTACCCGACACGCTGTGCAAGCGGGTTGTGGTGGAGTTTTAATGCTGCCCCCTTTTTACTACAAAGGCGTGAGCGAGGAGGGGCTTTATCGCTATTATTCAGCAGTGATTGATGCAGTTGCTGATGAGCGTTTGAGAATTTATTTGTACCACATTCCCCCTGTATCAGGAGTCCCCATTCCTCACACACTGATAGCCCGTTTGCTAAGCGCGTATCCCGTTACGATCGCTGGTATCAAAGACAGCTCAGGAGACTGGAGCAACACACAGGCTATGTTGGAAAAGTTTCAACCCCAAGGATTTGATGTTTTCGCGGGAAGCGAAAACTTCCTTCTTCGCAATTTGCGTTTAGGCGGTGCAGGCTGCATTACTGCCACGGGGAACGTCAACCCGGGAGCCATTGTGCAACTTTACAAGACTTGGAAAGATGCAACTGCTGATGAATCACAGGCTAAGCTTGACGCCACACGAGCCGTGTTTGCCAAGTTCCCAATGATCCCGGC
>DAIUEA010000044.1:4550-9980 GCA_036845365.1 Limnohabitans sp.
GTTGAATTGACTGCTGAGCAATCAAAAGAGTTGCAAGAGGCTTTGTTGGGTGTTAACTTTGAGTTGCCAAACGCATCCAGCCTAGTTTAGCAACGCATACGACTGCGGCGGTGTAGATTTTTAGCAGGTCTAAAACCTAAACCGCATCAGTTGTTGCATTTATAGAGCCCAAACGCTCGGCGTCCGTACTCTGGGATTTCAGCTTTGACCACCGTGTCAGCGCCTGCACTGACAGCGCTGTTTCTGGCCAGTTGCAGTAAATTGGCCTCAACGTCATCCGCGCTTCTTGTGTAAAAACCCACTTCTGCAACCACACCCACAGTCACTTTACCTAGTGATTGGCAGTTCCGAGCGTCAGCGGCGGACTGAAGATTTACGTTCTCAGAGCCAGGCGTCACCTTCATGAAGGCAGAAGCACAACCCACAATAAGGCAGCAAATTAACCCAGTGAAGGGGTAGTGTAGTGGAGTGTATTTTTTCATTAACTTAGTGAATTAATTGACTAGAAATGGCTTGAAATATATTTTCTATACGTTCAACCACATAATTCCACTCGTAACTCAAAGCGGTTTGTCGGGCTTTCAGTCCCACATCTTTCAGCATTTTTCTTTGTCCCACAATTTGCACAAATTGGGTTAAAAATGAGGACTCGTCGTCTTGGGTTACAACCAAGCTGTTCACATTGTTGATGAGCAAATGTGAGGTGGCAACACTTGTGTGAGTCATTATAGTCAGTCCGCTAGACATTGCCTCTATCACTTTATTGCTCAAACCATCGCCCACACCGGGTGAGAGCAATAAATCAGCGCTTGCCAAATAACTGGGCCATTCACTCTCTTGGAGGTCGTGGGCAGCAACTAAGTCCTCAGTGCGCGTCTTCTTTGTTTGCTTTACTTGTCTATTTGTGACGAGCACCAGTTTGACGTTGCCAACGGTTGATTTAGCTAACTTGAGTGCACGAAGGATCCACTTTAAATGTTTATCTTTGTTGCCTTGGATGATATAGATCAGTACCAAGGACTCATCATCTGCTCCCCAACTCGACCTCAGCGCGATGGATCTTTTTTCAGGGTTAAATAAGTCCGTATCAACCCCTCTTGGAACAACCTCTAGATTATGAAAACCCATATTGTTAAGCTCTCGCTTGAGCTCATTGGTAGGTACCATCGTACATTGAGAGGAGTTATGAAACTTTCTCAGGTAAGCCATCACCGCTCCTCGAAGCCACTGAATTCCAGGTTGCTGGTGTTGGGTATAAAATTTTGTCCTAAAATCCGTGATGGAGGGTATCTTAAGCTTTCTAGCTGCTTTAAGGGCTGACCATCCTAAGGGACCCTCAGTGGCGATATGAATCAGGTCTGGGCGACGCACTGACCAGAGCTTAAAGAGCTCGTCTTTTGCAGGAAGGCCAAGTTTTAAGTTGTTGTTGATGGTGACTGGGGCGCCGCGAACCAAAGTTTCAGCAAAACGCTCAGATACCATCGGGATATCAGAGCGTTTGTTTCTAGGGCGAATGAGAGAGATTTCGTGCCCTCTGGCTCTAAGCCCTTGAACCATCCTAGATACTGCGTAGGCAATACCGTTGATTTCTGGAGGGTAAGTTTCAGAGACTAAAGCAATACGCAAGACCCCACGTGCGGGACCAAAATGTTCGACTTGCAAAGGAAGGTGGTCTGACATTGCACTAAATGTTAAGCAAATTAGATAACATTTTGATGACAATTCATTAATTCGAGCTCAATTTCGCCTGCTAAATCGGTATAGAGAGCTCAAAATAAACCAAAAATAGCAAATTGTCATCAAACATTCATCAAAAAAAGAGACATTAATGTCATAGACACAACCTGGTCCAAGATAAAATCACTTGGAAATTTTTTTCACTCTTTAAAAGGGATCGTTATGGAGAGTTTTTTTCAGACTTTGAAGACACAACGTTGGGATGACCATCGCTATTATCACCATAGCCGTATCAATCAATCGCTTCATTTCATCAGCGCCTTATCCTTTTTGGTCTCTTACGCTTACCTATTCATTGATCCAGTTATTTCTGCCCTGATTGCTTGGATGATCTCCATGACCACTCGCCAGGCAGGACATTTTTTCTTTGAGCCAAAAGACTATGATGTGGTGAACCAAGCCACCAATGACCATAAAGAATTTATCAAAGTTGGTTATAACCTTCAACGTAAAGTTGTTTTAATGGCGATCTGGGCTCTTGTGCCTGTCGTAGCTTACATCAATCCGTCCTACCTGACTTGGTTTGCTCCAGAAGGGGACACTGACTTCATCCGTTTGGTCGGCTACAGTTGGTTTGTTTTAGGAGTTGCAGGCCTGCTGTTTAGAGCCGTCCAGTTGATTATTCAAGATAACTTTCAAGTCGCTTTTTCATGGGTTTTTAAAATTTTGACCGATCCATTTCATGATCTTATGCTTTACTACAAATCGCCAATATATTTGCTCAAGGGCGAGCTGATCGATCCAATGGAACACGTTCACTCACACTAAAAAAAAGGTCCTTCAAGGACCTTTTTTTATTGCGGGGAGGGTTATTATTTAATTGAGAGGTTGTTAGCTGCTTGTAAGTAGTGCCTTTTTAAAAAGCTCAACCATCAATCAAAAGTTAATTCGAATGTCATTTTAAACAGTTAAAGTTTGATCGGTCAGCAAAGTTTAACCACATGTACTTACCCTCACTATCTTGGGCTCAGCAAACTCTGCTTTTGATACGGACTTTTGTTTGTCTAGCGTGGTTTTAAGACTCACAACTCTGTCTATTTCTTGTGTAGATCGTTGACTTGGCTAAAAAGAAAGGTCCTGCACGGATTGAGGACCTTTCTTTGAGAGTGGTTAAGTGAAATTATTGTCCTGCAAATTTCACTTTCAACATCTCAACTAGCATGCTCCTTCGAATGCTCTTGTTTGTTTGTTCAGCACTCTTCCAAAAGAACCCATCTTGAGTCATTTTTTGAGCTGCCAAGATAAACCGTTTTGTGAACTCCGTAAACTCAGCATCACCAAAATTCAGACTAAAGATCATCCTACCAGTTCCAACCCAGCTGAGTGCAATTCCTTCGCGTCTGAGATAGTACTGAAGTAACCAGTTGTAACGCGTCTCTGATTTGATCAGCACGGTCCACACAGTCGACATATTTGCAACTTGGATGGGAAGGTTGTGAGCTTTGAGCTCTTGGTTTAATTGGTGGGCTCTTGCATTCCAAGTGGCATCTAAATTGTTGTATTGCTCAGTAATTTCGGGTGTATCCAAGCGCTTTAAAAACACATTCATAGCTCCCATGACATAGGGGTGTGCATTGAAAGTGCCTCTTGCAAAGCAAATATTTGCGGGACGCTCATCGTTGTAACGTCGCATTAACTCAGCTTTGCCGCAGATGACGCCAACGGGTAAGCCACCGCCAAGAGTTTTGCCGTAAGTGACCATGTCCGCTTGAATGTTGAAGTATTCCTGTGCTCCGCCTTTGGCAAGTCTAAAGCCTAGAAACACCTCGTCAAATATGAGAACTATTCCTTTGAGGGTGCAGACCTCTCTGAGTTTAGCGAGCCATTCACGGTATGCCGTGTAATCAAAGTGCGCCTTTCTGCTTCCGTCCACAAGAGTGGAGTCACCGGGTGCAGCTTGGTTTGGATGAAGGGCCTGTAAAGGGTTGACCAGCACACAGGCGATATCTTTCCTGTTTCTAAGCACACGCAGCGTGGACTCATGCATCTCTCTAAGCGTGAGCGTTTGGCTAGCAGGGGGCATGGGGTTTCCTGGTCCAGGCTGGACGTCATCCCAAAATCCGTGATAGGCCCCACAAAAACGCACTATTTTTGTCTTGGCGGTGTGGTACCGCGCGAGCCTGACAGCTTGCATGACTGCCTCGGTGCCAGACATGTGAAAAGAGACTTCGTCTTTTTTGGACAAGGCACACAAGCGCTGAACGTTCTCCAACACACAGGGATGATAGGACCCCAAAATGGGCCCCAAGTCTTTAACAAGGTCGCTTCCCTCTTGGATGGTTGCCTTGTAAAAGTCAAGCCCAAAAAGATTGACACCGTAGGAGCCTGTCACGTCTATAAAGCGGTTACCGTCCAAGTCAGTTAACCATACGCCCTGACTTTCTTTCCAAAAACTGCCAGTTTTAATGTATTTTTGTAAAACTGTTTTAAATTGGTAAGGAACCCTATAGTTGCTCGTGAATTGAAGGTCCGAGATCATCGGTTTGGTTTGTTCTGTTTGCTTTAAGGTAAGGGGACTTTGGTTGATCAAGTCGTTACCCAGGCGAGTTAGAGCCTCTTTTCTTTGTCGAGCAACTGAGTCAGGGGCTGAGTCGCAGTTAAACCATTTATCCTCTGTGTAGGAGTAATAAGGAATTAGAGCCGTAAAGCGTTTAGCCCATCGAACGTGTCCACCTAGAGAGGGGTTTTTGGCGCGAGACAGCTGAAGGCGCTGAACTGCTTTTAAAATGACTTGTGTTGCCAAAATAAAGCCAAATATGTATAGACTAACCATAAGAATGTTATCGAGCATCTACAGATTCCTTTTTGAAAACCCTAGTTTTATTACGTTTGGATGAACAAATGATGAAAATCAAGAATTTATTGAAAAAAATTGTTGATTCTGAGGATTTAAATTTCCTTTTAACCAACAGAATACCGCGATTGACGCTTACGCATTTTATGGGATGGTTCAGTAAAATAGAAAACAAAGGGATAAGCAGTGCCTCTATTGCCATCTGGAAACTTTTTGCAGATTTAGATCTTTCCGAAGCCAAAGAGCAGTCCTTTAAAAGTTTACATGCTTGTTTTATCAGAGAGTTAAAGGAGGGAGCGAGAACGGTTGACCCCCAACCCAATGTAATCTCAAGCCCATGCGACGGAATTATTGGGGAGTTTGGAGACATAAAGGACGGGCAACTCTTTCAAGCCAAAGGTTTCCCCTACACGTTAGAAGACCTTTTGGGTGCAGAGCCTAGTGCCCATCAGTGGAGAGACGGCGTATACATGACGATTCGCATAACCTCGTCCATGTATCACCGCTTTCACGCACCCTTTAAGGGGGAAGTTCGCCGTCTAAAGTACTTCTCAGGAGACACATGGAACGTGAATCCAATTGCCTTAAAAAGAGTTGAAAAACTCTTTTGCAAAAATGAGAGAGCACTTCTTGAGTACAAGATTTGTGAGGATCAATACACTTTAGGAATAATTCCTGTTGCCGCTGTTTTGGTGGCGAGCATTAAGCTTCACGGCATAGAGCCGGTTTTGAGCACTCGCTACAAAGGGCCCACTGAGATGGACTGTCACTTGCCGTTTACAAAGGGTCAAGAAATGGGATGGTTCCAGCACGGTTCGACAATTTTGTTATTTGCGCCCAAGGGGTTTAGTTTTACGGAGAATTTGAGCGTCGGGTTGCGCATCAAAATGGGCCAAGGG
>DAIUEA010000045.1:0-9932 GCA_036845365.1 Limnohabitans sp.
TGAAAATCTGTTTCAATTATTTTTGTCTGCATTGCTATCAATGAATTTTTGTTGAATCGTAAATTCAACTTAATAGATCGGAATCTTAAAAATTAGATTTTGATCTCTAATAATGTGCTTATTTATGAGATCTTTGACAAATATCAAAGGTTTTCCCTATACTTCAACCACACTTTGCATGCAGAGTAGATACTCTGTACATAGATGTATTTATCGTTTGAAATTTAAATATCAAAATAAACCAACAATTCAACAATTCAACAAATGGAGCTCTTCTAATGACAATGACGCCTGAACAAATCGTAGCTGCAAACAAAGCTAACATTGAAACTTTGGTTGGACTTACGCATACTGCAGTAGCCGGCGTTGAAAAACTCATTGAACTGAATTTGGCTGCTACAAAGTCGGCCATGTCTGACACTCAATCTCAGACTCACGCCGCTTTGAGCATAAAAGACAGTCACGACCTAATTGCTCTACAAGCAAGCATTTTTCAGCCCTTCGCCGAAAAGCTAATGAGCTACAACCGCCACTTGTACGATATCGCATCAGGAACAGGCCAAGACTTCAGCCACATTTTTGAGGGCAAATTGTCAGAGGCCCAACACACATTCCACGACTTTGTAGACTCAATGACAAAAAGCGCACCAGCTGGCTCAGAAGCCACGGTTACGGCCATCAAATCTGCCATCACTACGGGAAATCAAGCTCTCGAGCAAGTTCAAAAGGCTGTGAAACAGGCCTCTGAGATGGCAGAATCCAACTTTAAATCCATGACCCACGCAGTCATGACTGCAACTTCTGCAAAAGGCGCAACTTCTACAGCTGCGCCCGCTGCAAAAACCACCAGAAAACGCACTTGATAGACAGTTTTCCTGCAAGCTCTTGAGTCCAAGCTGCCCGTTCACCCGTTGAACGGGCTTCTTTTGCTGGAGGATTGGATTTGCAAAGTACGAAGTAAAATGGTTCCAATAATTTAATCTGGATGTAGTGTGGACCAAGTAAGTGCTGTTGTTATTGGCGCAGGAGTAGTCGGTTTGGCAGTGGGTCGTGCGATCGCAATTGAGTTGGCCAAGACTGAAAAAGATCCTACCGTTTTACTTCTTGAGCGTGCACCTGGCATTGGTACTCAGACCAGTTCCAGGAATAGCGAGGTGATTCACGCAGGGATTTATTACCCAAAGAACTCTCTTAAAGCAAAGTTTTGCGTTGAAGGCCGCAAGCTACTTTATACCTACTTACAAGATAGAGGGTTGCCGCACAAAAGAATTGGTAAATTAATTGTGGCCACCAACCCAGCCCAAGATCAGATGCTTGACTCAATCAACGTAAAAGCTCAGGCAAACGGTGTATCTGATCTGCAATTTTTAACAAAATCACAGGCCCAGGCTTTAGAGCCCGAGTTATTTTGCACTTCAGCTCTTTTGTCACCGAGTACTGGAATTTTAGATACCCACAGTTATATGCTTAGTTTGCAAGGCGATTTTGAAAACGCTGGGGGCACGGTGGTTTTTCAAACCGAGGTGATCGGTGCGCAACAAGTTCAAGGTGCCATAGAGCTTCAAACCAGTGCAGGGGATCGACTAAGCTGCAAATGGGTGGTAAATTGCTCTGGACTTAAAGCCCCCATCCTTGCCAAGTCCTTCCAAGGCTCTGATCTTTCAAAAGTTCCCAGTGCTCATTATGCAAAGGGAAATTATTTTCTTCTCCAGGGCAAATCTCCATTTGAAAGACTGATCTATCCAGTGCCAGAGGCCGCTGGTTTGGGTGTGCACTTAACACTAGATTTGGGGGGGCAAGTTAAATTTGGTCCAGATGTGGAGTGGGTGAAAGATCCGGACAACTTGAATGTAGATCCAATCAGGGGTGAACTCTTTTATTCAGCTGTACGCACTTATTGGCCCGGCTTACCAGACGGATCATTGATACCTGGATACGCGGGCATCAGGCCCAAAATCAACACAGAAAATGAAGCATCAGCAGATTTTGCGATATCGGGACCAGATGAGCACAAAGTACCCGGGCTTATACATCTGTTTGGTATTGAGTCGCCTGGAATCACGAGCTCTTTGGCTCTTGCCAATGAGGTGGTCACGAGGCTTAAAGAAAACTAATTGACGCACCAAAAAAGCACTTAGTCGTCATTGCTTTTAAGAATTTAGCAATTAGCTTTTAATTCCTGCGCAATCTCTTGAACCAAACCTGGTCCCCTGTAAATAAGGCCTGTATATATTTGGACCAGATTTGCGCCAGCTTTAATTTTTTCTAAAGCGTCTTTGGCCGACATAATTCCGCCGACTCCAATAATTGCAAATTGTGGGCCTAAAAGCGCCCTCATTTTACGAATCACGTTGTTGCTAGACTCAAAGACGGGGGAGCCCGACAAGCCGCCCACTTCTTCAGCGTGCCTAAGCCCCTCAACAGCCGCTCGGGATAGGGTCGTGTTAGTTGCAATCAAACCCCACGCGCAAGGGCTAGAGGGGGTGTCACAAAGAGCTTGCGAGGACACTCTTTTTAAAGCGTTTGCAATGACTTCAATTTGTGAATCATCTAGGTCGGGTGCGATTTTAAGGAACAAAGGCACATGCTTGTTGTTAGTCTTTGCCAACGTTAGCCTCTCGCCCTCCAAACCCATCAGCAATTGCTCCAAAGCTTCGTCATTTTGCAAAGACCGTAAATTCTTGGTATTGGGGCTAGATATATTAACGGTTACATAGTCTGCGAAGGGATAAACTTCTCTTAGACCGATTAGATAATCTGAGGATGCTTCATCTATTGGGGTCAATGCGTTTTTGCCAATATTTAGCCCAATTAACATCCTGGAAATATGGTTTTTGGTGTTCTTTACAAAAGCATTTTGTGTATTAAACTGAGCGTTTTTTACGTTGTCTAGAAAGATCTGAAGGCCTAAATTGTTAAATCCAAATCTATTGATTAAGGCATTTGATTGCTCAATCCTGAACATCCGAGGTTTCGGGTTCCCAGGCTGGGCCAACGGAGTAACCGTTCCTACTTCGATGAATCCGAACCCCATTTGGTCAAAAGCGTCTATGCACTGGGCATTTTTATCAAGCCCAGCAGCTAAGCCGACTTTATTGGGAAAAGTTAAACCGAGCAACTCGACTGGGTTATAGATTCTTTCTTGGCGGTATAAGCCGCGCATGAAGGTGTGCTGAGTCAAGCTTAGAAACCTAAGTGTAATGTCATGTGCCGTCTCCGCGTCCATCCAAAAGAGGATCGGTCGCATAAATTTAGAGTAGAAAAAATTAATAAAAGCAGTAGGAAACATCAGATAATTGTCTCAAAATAAGGGCCTAAGCGTATTTTCTCAGATCTTTCATCCTCAGGCAGAGTTTCCTCTAACCATCTATTCTTAATTAATCATAATCATTTCTAATCATGAATAATCTCTTTGCCGGTCATACTCTATGACACAAGATGAATTGAAAGCCCTAGTTGCGCTCGAAGCTCTTAAGTACATTCACGAAGGCGATTTAATTGGAGTAGGTACAGGCTCAACTGTGAATCACTTTATTAAGGCACTTGGTGCAAATTCAGTGCTTTGTAAAAGTTTGAAAGGAGCTGTTTCAAGCTCCGTTGCCACTACCCACTTACTTCGTGCCATAGGCGTAACTGTCTGGGAGACAAACCAAGTGGAGTCTTTGAGCATTTACATTGACGGGGCAGATGAGATTGACCACAACGGATTTATGATCAAAGGGGGGGGGGCAGCTCTCACGAGAGAGAAGATAGTTGCATCCATAGCTAAAGAGTTTATTTGCATCGCGGATGAATCTAAATTGGTGCAAACTTTGGGACGTTTTCCTTTGCCCATAGAGGTAATTCCCATGGCTCAGGTTCAGCTGATCAGGCAGTTCTCAAAGCTCAATGCTCGAGCCGTTTTGAGACTCAAAGACGGCGAGCCCTTAGTGACAGACAATGGACAATACATTTTGGATGTCACTGGTTTGAGTATTGACGACCCACTCGAATTCGAGTCAAGGGTCAATCAATGGCCTGGGGTGGTGACAGTGGGTGTTTTTGCACACCAAAAGGCCGCAAAATGTTTACTAGCCACTTCAAGCGGAGTTAAAACCTTAACTTTTTAAAACCTAATTTAGGTGCTCTTCTTGCATTCCTTGATGTCTCATCAAGGCTTCTAAATCTGGCTCACGTCCTCTGAACGCCTTAAACGAATCAAGGGCTGGCCGTGAGCTACCCACCTCCAAAATGTTGACTCTGTAGCGTCTACCCGTCTCCACGCTGGGGGCCCCATTGGCTTCAGCCGTTTCCTCAAACGCCCCGTAAGCATCCGCACTGAGTACCTCAGCCCATTTGTAGCTGTAATAACCCGCAGCGTATCCTCCCGCAAAGATGTGACTAAAACTATGAGGCGATCTGCTCCAGTGCGGGGTGGGTAAAACGGCAATTTCTTTTTTTATATCATTTAAGACATCCATCACCTCTAAGGTGCTGTCCAATGAGCTATGTAATTTCATATCAAACAAAGAAAACTCAACTTGTCTAAGAGTTTGCATTCCGCTTTGAAAGTTCTTGGCAGCAATCATTTTGTCAAACAGCTCTTTTGGAAGAGATGCGCCAGTTTGTACATGCTCAGTCAGGCCTTGTAGTACCGTCCAGTCCCAACAAAAGTTCTCCATAAATTGACTGGGGAGTTCGACTGCGTCCCACTCAACGCCTGAAATTCCTGAGACATCGCGTTCGTTGATCTGCGTCAGTAGGTGGTGCAGCCCATGACCAAACTCATGAAATAAAGTTATGACGTCATCGTGAGTCAAAAGTGGCGGTGCACCGCTCACGCCCTCAGCAAAATTGCAGACCAAATGAGCCACCGGAGTTTGTAGTTTTTTAGTATCTGGTCTGAGCCATCTAGCACGTACATCATCCATCCATGCCCCGCCTCGCTTGCCCTGCCTTGCACTAGGATCTAGATAAAACTGACCAACGAGCGAGCCCTCTCTCTCAATTCTATAAAACTCAACACTTGCGTGCCAAGTTGGGGCACTGTCTTTGGAGATTTTGACTTCAAAGAGTTTTTCAACTATCTTGAAAAGCCCTAACAATACTTTCGGGGCAGGAAAATAGGCCTTTAATTCTTGGTCACTAAAGGAGTACCTAGCTTCTTTCAGCTTTTCTGAAATAAAAGTCCAGTCCCAAGGCTGGGGGTCGGTAATGCGCAGTTGATCCGCTGCGAAGCTTCTAAGTTCTTGAACATCACGCAGGGCGTGGGGAGTTGCTCTTTTTGCCAGAGTGTACAAAAAATCTATTACCTCACTGGAGGATTGAGCCATTTTTGTTGCTAAAGAAAGCTCCGCAAAATGTGCAAAGCCCAAAAGACGGGCCTCCTCGGCTCTAAGCTTGAGGGTTTCATCAATAATTCTTGAATTATCAAAGCTTGCGTCGCCCTGATCTGAAGCCCGGGTTACGTATGCTTGATACATTTTTTGTCTTAAATCCCTAGACTCTGCGTATTGCATTACGGGGAAATAGCAGGGCATTTTTAAAGACAATTTGAATCCTGTTTTACCGCTTTCAGGTTCAGTGTAGCGGCATGATGTTTTGACGTCCTCGGGCACTCCAGTCATCTCCTGCTCGCTTGCAAGGTAGCTCCACTTATCTGTTGCATCTAAAACATTTTCACTGAATTTTTGGGACAGTTCGGAGAGTCTTGACTGGATCTGCGCAAATCGGTCTTTGGTCGCCCCTCTGAGCTCAGCGCCCGATAAAACAAACGACTTTAAGGCCTTCTTGTGTGCCTCTTGTTGTACAGGGTTTAATGAGGAGGGGGCAATGCTTTTGTACTTTTCAAACAGTGACGCGTTACTTCCCAACTCAGTCCAAAAATCAGTCACCAAAGGGAGCGCTTCGTTGTAGGCGCTACGCAGTTGGGGGTTGTCAGCAACACTGCTGAGATGATTGACTGCGCTCCAGGCGCGACTAAGACGCTCGGTATTCACATCTAAAACACTTGCAATGTCATCCCAAAGTGGGGGAAAACCAGGTTCAGTTACGGTCTTTAGGGCCGACTTTGATTGTTGTATCAGCTCTTGTATGGCGGGTAGGATTTGGTCTGGTGAAATTTGATCGAAAAGGGGCAAGTCATCAAAATTAAGTAAAGCAGAGGAAGTCATATTGATTTAGATGGGTTTGTAGGTGATAAGCGCAAAGTTTATGACTTTAGAGCTAAATCACTTTTGTGAGGTGGAGAGAAATTTCTCTGCTGAATCCATTGTGTTTTGCAACAGCATGGTGATTGTCATAGGGCCAACTCCACCTGGCACTGGGGTGATGAAACCAGCCACTTGGCTGACTCCTGAGAAATCGACGTCGCCACACAATTTTCCCTGCTCGTCTCGGTTGATACCCACGTCGATTACGACAGCGCCGGGTTTGACCATTTCTTTGGTCAGTAAATTAACTTTACCAACTGCACAAATAATGACGTCGGCTTGGAGTGTAATTTCTTTTAAATTTACAGTGGAGCTGTGACAGATGGTGACGGTTGCCTTTTTTTCTAAAAGCATCAGTGCCATGGGTTTACCAACGATATCTGATCTGCCTAGTACCACTGCGTGTTTGCCTTTTAAATCATAGTCTATGCTTTCGAGCATTTTCATACAACCGTAGGGTGTACAGGGCCAAAAACCTGCGACTCCTTTGAGGAGCGCGCCGGCGCTAGAGATATGAAAGCCGTCTACATCTTTTAAGGGGTCAATCGCCTCGATGACTCGTGTCGAGTTAATGTGAGCGGGGAGGGGGAGTTGTACCAATATTCCGTGTATTTTGGGATCAGCGTTGAGCAGTTGAATGTGCGCTAGAAGGGCATCCTCTGATATAGTTTTGGGGTAAGTGTCTAAGCTTGAGAAAAAACCAACATCCTCGCATGCCTTAACTTTATTGCGAACGTAGACCTGGCTTGCTGGATGTTCTCCGACCATGATCACTGCCAGACCTGGGGTAAATCCATTTATCTTTAGCGTGGCGACGCGATCGCGCAGCGTAGCTCTAATTGATTTGGATAATTCGTTGCCGTTTATTATCTGTGCAGTCATAGTGAATTTAGGGGAGAAATGAAAGTGGGGCTGTCAAAAACAAAAGAGCTTAGACTATTTATACCAAAGGGTTAAATAGTCTAAGCTCTTAACGAGTAAAACCCATGAAGTAAAGGGGGGCTTCCCAGATCTGATTAGGCGGGTTTTGGCGCGCTTTGACCTAGAGCTATTTTAAGTAAGTCAGCCACTGTGTTGGCATTAAGTTTTTCCATGATGTTAGCTCTGTGGGCTTCAACCGTTTTTATACTGATTCCTAAATCGTCGGCAATTTGTTTATTGAGCCGTCCAGCCACAATTCGCTCAAGAACTTGGGTCTCACGAGTGGTAAGTTTGGAGATGAGTGCATGTCTGGACGCAGCTTGCAAACTCTCAGAGAAGGACTCTTTGGCAACTTCCAGCATACGTTCGACCACACTGACCAACTTCTCTTCTTCAAAGGGTTTTTGTATAAAGTCTAGCGCTCCTTTTTTCATTGTGTCCACTGCCATAGGCACGTCGCCGTGACCTGTGATGAACACAATGGGCAGGGGTGATTTGCGCTCTAGGAGTCGCTCCTGTAGTTCAAGACCTGTCATCCCTCCCATGCGTATATCAACGATCAGGCAGGCAACTTCCTTGGGGTCATACCGTCCAAGAAATGTTTCCCCTGAATCAAAGCAGCGGACTCTGTAGTCCTTGCCCTCTAAGAGCCATTGAAGTGAATCGCGAACGGCCTCATCGTCGTCGACCACATAAACTGTCCCTTTTTTGGGTATTAAACTCATTCGTTACTCCGTTAATCGTTGTAAATTGTTTCTGCAACTTCTTCAGTGCCTGTTTCTTTGGGATCAGCTGCTGGAAGCCAAAAAGAGAAGCAGCAGCCTGTTAACTCATCAGCATTGTATAGGTTATCAGCTTGCATTCGACCTTGGTGTGATTCAACAATACTTCTGCACAGGTTTAATCCTATTCCAAGACCTTCTGTTTTTGTAGAGAAAAATGCTTCGAATAGGCGTTCCATAACCACCGGCGCAAGTCCCCCGCCCGTATCTTTTACGGAGAATTGGACCCTCTTTTCCCCCTCTACTTCTAGCTTTATTACGTTTAGCTCAACGTGACGGTGAGGTGGCGCCTTTTGGGTCTGATCGATTGACTCGGCGGCATTTTTTAGTAAATTGATGAGTACTTGTTGGATTAATATTCTGTCCATATTAACCAAAGGCAGCCTGGGCCCAAAGTAGTGCGTGAAACGCACTCTTCTTCGTTTGAGCTCTATCTCCGCCAGCTCAATCGCCTCCATTGTGATTGTGGTGACATCGGTTAATACTTGGTTGGCCTCACTGCGCTTGACGAAGCTTCGAATTCTTTGGATGATTTGACCCGCTCTTTGGGCTTGTTTGGCTGTCTTATCCAGCGTGATGAGAAGTTCTGATTCCACAATTTGTTGCTTGTTGATGCGAGAGATCATTCCCGTACAGTAATTTGTAATTGCTGCCAAAGGCTGATTGAGTTCATGGGCCACGCTTGAGGCCATCTCTCCCATTGTGATTAACCGACTTGAAGCTTGTGCGTGCATTTCCTGAATTTTTGCTTGTTCTTGGGCTTTTTTGCGGGCAGTAATGTCAGTTGCAATCACCATTTGGGCTAGCCTGCCGTCCACCCAGTTGAGGTAGCGGGCTCGAACCTCTAACCATTTATTTAAGCTAGACACAAAAATTTCTGTATGATCAGAGCTTGCTTCAGCCATCCCAACAGAGGGAAATCCAACCAAATTATCCTCGTCCGTGGAGTCCTCAATCTCCCTGGCCGGCATCCCTGCTTGTTGAACTAGGGATAGATGTCCTTCGCTTTCGTTTTGAAACCATAAACGGTAAAGTTTATTTGCAAATAAAAGCTCAGCACTCCCAAGGGGTGTCACGGACACTGAGGCGTCTAGGGCCTCAAGAACAGTTGTGAATCTTTCATGTGAAGCAGACAACTGATTGCGAATTTTATTGGGCTCTGTAATATCGGTCATGGATGTCATCCACCCAGTTTGAACCCCGTAGGCGTCGACCAATGGGGAGACATAAAGGCGGGCGTCAAATATCTTGCCCTCTCGGTGCTGGACCTTCACCTGGTAACCTCCCGCGGGGGTGAGTCCTTTCAGCTCATTTTCAAGCATGATGGAGAGAGCTGGGACGTGCTCTGTTGGCCAATAAGGAAAGGGGGGAGCACACCCGACTAGCTCTTTCTCACTCCACCCAGTCATTTGACAAAAGGCGGCGTTAACGTAGGTAATCTTCCCCTGCAGGTCCATCACCCGCATGCCCGTCAAGATGGAATTTTCCATGGCTCTTCTAAAATTTGTCTCGGATAAAAGAGCCTCCTGGGCTTGAAGACGTTTTTTAGTATGACGCCAAGTTCCAATCAACATCCAAGCCGTTAGCACACTAAGCGCCGTAACGAGCCTGAACAAGCCGTTCCCAATTAATCCTTGGGAGGTTCTGTAGTTGGTCGCTTTAATTTGCAAAGAGTCACCAAATGGAGACATTGGGGCGGTCGTCTCTAGGGATTCTGTTGTCCAGGGAAGTTGGGGAAGGATGGTTTTTTGTTTTGTCGCCAAATGTCCGGCAATTAATTTTCCATCAGGCCCTATGATGGCGATGGCATCGCGTACACCAATATCTTTTGGAATACTGTTGGTGAGAATCCCCTCAATTTCAAATTCTGTCATCAAAGCGCCAGAAAAGACCCCTAGTTTATAAATAGGAATATAAAGCTGGATGACGTTGCTGTTGACTGGGCTGCTGCCCAGTCGCTCATCTAAATTTTGATAGGGCTTGCTTTGAAAGGGTTTTGAATAAAAAGAGCTAGTAAAATTGTAAAGGTTTTAAGGAT
>DAIUEA010000046.1:0-9858 GCA_036845365.1 Limnohabitans sp.
TAGCTCTCCTATGTGCCTGCGTAGGAACCTACTTTTGCAGGTCAGTTGGGGTGATCTTGTCAGGGCGAGTAGATCAAAATAGCGAGTTCTTTGTATGGCTTACCTGCGTTACATACGCAATGGTTGCTGCAATGACGATGCGCCTAATCGTCATGCCGCTTGGCTTACTCTCCACGGTGCCGCTTTGGGTGAGAATTTTAGTTTGCTTTATAACGGTTGTGGTCATGGTTTGGGGAGGTAAGCGAAGACTGGGCCCCGCTTTGATGGTAGGAATAACTTGCCTTATGGCTTATGAGAGTTTTTTTGGCGCATAATTGAAACCCTTAGATTCCAATTCTTTTCAATAACTCATATGTAGGAAAATTATGTTGAAGTTCTTTTTCAATGCCGCACCCAACCCCATGAAAGTAGCCCTTTTATTGGAAGAACTGGGGTTAGAGTTTGAGCCCATTCCTGTGGACACTCGCAAAGGCGATCAGTTCAAGTCTGAATACGTTAAATTAAATCCCAATGCCAAAGTACCTTGTATTGTTGATAAGGGCGTAACTGTATTTGACAGCAATGCAATCTTACTTTACTTGGCAGAAAGAGAAGGAAAATTCTTAGCTAAAGATTTAGGTACTCAAAAAAGAGCCGAGTTATTATCCTGGCTGATGTTTATTGCCACTGGAATCGGCCCTTATTCTGGGCAATCCGTGCATTTCAGACATGCGGCACCCGAGCCTAAAGAATACGCACTCAACCGCTACGATTTTGAAGCTCACAGACATTGGGGTATTTTGGATGATCACCTCAAGCACAACACCTACATGCTTGGCGATGAGTATTCGATAGTTGATATGGCTTTTTGGGGTTGGGTCAGAATGGTTCCCTACGTATTGGGGATGGATAATGCATGGGAAAAATATCCGAACCTAAAGCGTCTTTTAGACCTTATCAATGCCAGACCTGCAGCCAAAAGGGCTGAGGACTTAAAAACGAAATTCACTTTCAAAACAGAAATGGATCAAGAGGCTAAAAACTTTTTATTTCCTCAAAACAAAAGACTAAAAATCTAATTTTTTAGGTCTTTAAATCCAGCCCTCCAGTTGACTCAACGGGGTTGATTTACTGGGTGGTATATTCGTTTCAGGAGAGATTTGCGGTTTAAATCAACATAGTGATCAGCCGCATTATCCCTGCATTTCACCTAATGAATAATAAATGTTTACAAACGATCAACCGTTTCAAATAGGTATTGATTTGGGGGGGACCAAAATCGAGTTGGTCGTATTAAACTCCGAGCGTGAACAGATCTACAGAAAAAGAATTGAGACCCAAGCCTCTAAAGGTGCTCATCACATACTCGATCAGATCGAAGTCCTTTACAAGCCCGCCAAAAAGTTATATCCAAATCACACGCTTGGCGTTGGTACACCCGGCTCGTTATCAAAACTCAACGGGTTATTGAGAAACTCAAACACCACCTGTTTAAACGGACTAGCCCTGGGGGAGATGATTGAGGAGAAGTTGGATCACGCTGTCGTTTGCGAAAACGATGCCAATTGCTTTGCATTGGCTGAGGCACTTATGGGCTCAGGCAAAGACTATAGCTGTGTCTTTGGAGTGATCATCGGCACGGGATGTGGGGGGGGCTGGGTGTTTAACAAAAAACTCAGACCAGGTCCTCAGAGAATAGCCGGGGAATGGGGACATACAGTATTAGATCCACAGGGGCTGGAATGCTTTTGTGGGCAAAGGGGCTGCGTAGAGACTTTCATTTCTGGCTCAGGGGTTGAGCGTCATTTTGCGTTGACTCAACCGATCCACGCTGACACTAAAAAATGTGAGGAGATATTTCTCCTCGCCTCCCATGCGCCAGCACAACCAAGTGAACTTAACGCACAAGCCAAAAGAATTGTGGATATGTTTTACTCAAGCCTTGGCCAATCACTGGCCAACCTTATCAACACGGTAGATCCTGATGTGGTCGTTCTTGGAGGGGGACTCTCAAACATTGACGGCATTGAGCAAAGGGCTACTTTAGAGGTTAAAAAAAGGGTTTTCACCACAGAATTCACGACCCCTATCCTGAGGCATACTTTAGGGGACTCTGCTGGGGTGATCGGCGCCGCACTCATTGCTGCGGATATGCAGAGACGGCCACATAAGAATTATTAAACCCAGAGATCTTTTTGATCTGATTTATTATAAAAAGATGAGCTTTGAACTATGACTGAAAGCTCTCGTTTGCCAGGCTTAACATCGATTAAGTCGCCCGATTTGATATCTCCCGTTTTCAAAACCCTCAAGTACCATCCGCTTTTCTTGCTTTGTATCATGGCTTTTGCGGCTCCACTCCAACCCATTTTGATGTTAAATTTAAAGCAAGGCTCTCTAAATTTAACAACCTCCAACAATGTATCTCCAATTACCCACTGATCGCCTATAAAAACGGTTGACTCACTAAAGCCGTTGACGGTCAAATTTTCCCCAAAAGTCCCCCAAGAAAGCACTTTTTTTGGAATATTATTTTTTTCCATACACTCAGTCCAAAATTCATAATGCTCGTGAGGATAGGCGTAGATCGCCTTATCCGAGCCTCCGTGTACGACCAAGTTAGCCTGCTCATCGCCGTCTATGCCCAAATAGCCCACATGGTGGCTAACAGGATTGTCGGGACTACTGACTGTTCTCTTGTCTATAGCTGACATGACACTTTTTTCACGGTGAGTACCCGTTTCTACCAACTCACGGATACGCCCTGTGTTGATGCTTAAAATGCTCATCTCTAGTTCCCTAATTGTGAGTCTTTGCTGATATTATTAACCCCATCTTTGCGGGTTTGGTAACCTCATTATTAATCAAAAAATTAAAACTTCATGAACGAATCTCTGGTTTCACAACTAACAGAAAAACAATTGATCAGGGAACTTATTGAGAATTGGGCACTTTGGAGGGATGCGGGAGACTGGGATCGATTTAAAACGGTTTGGCACTCAGACGGCGTGATGATGGCCACCTGGTTTCAAGGACCTTTTGAGGAGTTCATTAAAGTAACCATAGAGGGTTGGGATAAAGGGGTCAGTATTTTGCATTTCCTTGGAGGTACAACCATTGATATAAATGCAAATAAAGCCATAGCACAAACTAAGATGACAATATCTCAAAGGGGACCGGTAGACCTCATCTTGTGCGATGTGGTTTGTACGGGGAGGTTTTACGATTTTCTTGAAAAAAGAGACGGCAAATGGGGCCTGGTGCTGCGCCAACCCATTTACGAAAAAGATCGGATTGATCCCCTTGACCCCAGTGCAGTGCTTAAACTAGATAGCGACTTACTATCTCAATTCCCAGAGGGCTACAAACACCTGGCCTACATTCAAACAAAAATTGGCTACGTTGTTAAAAATGATATGCCCATGCTGAAGGGGCCACAGGTGCAGGCGCTTTACGCTCGGGGACGTGAGTGGCTCAAGAGCTAAAAAAAACCTAAAGTAACTCTATTTATGCAAGACTTTAAAACGGCCGTTCAATTCGCAATAGACCACGAAGTCAAGTGGTCACGAGACCCAATAACAGAGCCCGACTTATACGGCGTCCATCACAATGATCCAAAGCCTTGGAATACCCTGCTTGGCCCAGTTTACCCAAGGGGCGCTGTATCAGGCGTGATCTATCTACAGGGCAAATTGGTGTGTAGCTTCGGTGAGCCAGACAAAGCGGATCAAACATTTAGCGTGGCAAAGAGCTATTTGGCGTTGCTGGTAGGCAAAGCACTTGAGCTTGGATTAATTCCAAGCTTAGATACTCGAGTAACGACTTGTGTGCCTGGCATTGGATTTGATGATCCGCATAACTCTCAAATAACGTGGAGACACTTACTTAACCAAACCAGCGAATGGGCTGGAACATGCTTTGGAATACCAGATCAAGTTGAGCGGTTTCGACGCGTCGTGCTGGACCCTAAGCCAGTTTTGGGCAAAAAAGGTGACCCCAGAGAGTTACAAAAGCCTGGAACCTTCTGGGAGTACAACGACGTTCGAATCAACCAACTGTCTTTGGCCTTGCTGTATATTTTCGGCTCTAACCTCTCAGAGGTTTTCAAACACCACTTCCTTGAACCCCTGGGTTGCGGTAAGGACTTTACCTGGGAAGGGTACGAAAATTCATGGGTTGAATTAAAGGACCCTAAAACAGGGGATTCTAAAAAAATACAATCTGTCCCGGGCGGAACACACTGGGGAGGAGGAGTCCGCATCAGCGCACTCGATCAAGCCCTGATCGGGCAATTGCTTTTGAATGATGGAACGTATGAAAGCGGTGGACAACAAAAAAAGCTTCTCAGCAGTGCTTTTATTAAAGAAATTCAAACCCCCTGCCCCGTTGCGCCCTTTTACGGTATGCTGACTTGGTTAAACCCAAATAGAAAGACCTTTACTGGGGCAAGTAGCAACGCCTACTTTATGTTTGGAGCCGGCGGGAATTACGTTTGGATCGATCCCGATCTGAGCTGTGTTGTGGTCACGCGCTGGATTGACCCAGATTTCTATCCAAAATTTACAGAATTAGTTGAAACATCGATAAAGGGTAGTTAATTCCTTCAACTTAAAAGATGGATCAAATAAGAATCTAGGGACCCAACAAAGCAGCAAATGTCTGGGTCGAGGGGATTCAATTTAATTTTTCACTCCCTCCCCCAAGAGCCTTAAAAAGCGTAAATTCATTTGTATAACTAGATAACTTCAAGGCGATCAAGTTTTGCTTAGCCGTGTACAAAGACCTTTGTGAATCTAGTACGCTCAGGTAGCTGTTGATACCGTTTTCATACCTGGCTTGCGAGAGTTTGAGGCTTAACTCTGTGGCCTGAACTAGGGATTGTTGAGAGGTGAGTTCATCCTTAATATTTTCTTGAAGTGCAAGGGCGTCAGCAACTTCTTTGAATGCATTTTGAATCAGCTTTTCATACGAATTTATTGCAATTTTTTGATTGGTTTGGGCGATTTTTAAATTTGCAGATATTCGCCCACCGTCAAATATGGGAAGATTAATTTGTGGCATAAAAAGCCAAGATCTAGACCCGGAGCTAAACAGTCCATTCAGGGCGGGACTTGCAGAACCGTAAAAAGTGGTCATTGATATGCTCGGAAAATAAGCAGCTCTTGCGGCCCCAATGTTTGCGTTAGCAGCAATCAATTGGTGCTCTGCATCCAATATGTCGGGGCGTTGGGAGAGTAAATCTGATGGGATACCAGCCGGCGTTTCTATTACAGATGGGGCGCCTAAGAAGTCTGATCCAAGCAAATCACTGGAGATAGCAGCGCCCACCAAGAGAGTAAGTGAATTTGTATCCTGGGCAACCAAAGTCTTGTATTTTGATATATCTACTTTCGCACTCTCAACCGTTGAGCGAGACTGACTCAAATCCAACTCGGAGATCACGCCGAGCTCGAACCGGCGTTTGTCCATATCCAGGGTTTGTTGCTGTGCATTTAATGTTTGCTCCGCCAGTTGCAAGCGCAAACGATCCGCTGATAAGTTCAGGTATTGAATCGCTACTTGAGCAATCAAACTGACTCTAACGGTCTGCGCAGCCTCTGTCGTGCTTAAGTACTGTTGAAACGCTGAATCTTTCAGACTTTGCAAACGACCAAACATATCTAACTCATAGGAGCTAAACCCAAGCCCCGAGCTGTAGTCATGCATGATGGATACTTGACCAGTTGTAGTCAGATTGGCAGGGGTCTTGGTTGCCGTATTTCCAAGGCTTGCATTTATTTTTGGAAATAAATCAGCACTTGATACTTGGTATTGAGCCTGCGCTTTTTGAACCTGTAGAGCTGCAGCTCTTAGGTCGCGGTTGTTTTTGAGAGCTAAGTTGATGATCTCCCTTAACTTACCGTCCCTTACAAAGTCTTGCCATGACAAGGAGACTAATTTGTTTTTTTGTTCAATATCTGCAGCCGTCTTAGCGCTAGATAATTTATTTCCTTCAGCGCGGGGATAAACATTTTGAACGGGGAGCTCAGGTCTTTCGTATTTAGGAGTCAGGGGTGTGCACGCTTGCATACTCAAAAGCAAAGCAAGCATTGAGCTATATAAGCTACAGGAAAGGACGAATTTCACGCTCAAAACAGGACTTGCCTTTCGGGTACTTTGTACTTGAGATACATCAATGAAGGGAGATGGGTTATGTTGAGGATTCATTTTTAATCCTTGGGTAGACGAGAGCTTTGCTGGCTTGGGTCACCTCGCTCCTTAAATATTTTGCGTATCCAAACAAATGACAGCGGTACAAAGAAAATACCAAGTGCAGTCGCACTAATCATCCCCCCCAACACGCTGGTGCCAATTGCGTTTTGTGCGCCTGAGCCAGCACCGTGGCTAATGGCCAAAGGCAACACCCCAAAGCCAAACGCCAAAGACGTCATCAAAATAGGCCGCAGCCTCATCTTTACAGCCTCCAGAGTTGATTGAACGAGTTCACCGCCTGCCTCCATCTGTGCTTTTGCAAATTGCACAATCAAAATGGCATTCTTCGCCGATAGGCCTACCGTCGTTAAAAGACCAACCTGTAAATAAACATCATCAGCAAAACCTCTCAAAAATGCTGCTAAAACCGCTCCAATAATTCCCAAAGGAACGACTAAGATAACTGAGAATGGGATGGCCCAGCTTTCATACAAAGCGGCTAGACATAAAAAAACAAACAAAATAGACACCGTATACAAGATCGGTGCTTGGCTGCCTGAGCTGCTTTCTTGATCAGAGATCCCAGTCCACTCATACCCAATTCCCTCTGGCAATTGCTCAACTAATTTAGCTACCTCTTGTAGTGCCTCCCCGGAGCTCTTACCAGGAGCAGCTTGTCCCTGAATTTCAACAGAGGGTAATCCGTTGTACCGCTCCCTTCTGGGTGAAGCGTAGGACCAACGCCCGCTTGAAAAAGCAGAGAAAGGCACCATCTCACCTTTGTTATTTCTCGCAAACCACCTAGTGACGTCTTGGGGCAGCATTCGAGACTCAGGTATGCCTTGAACATAGACCTTTTTAATTCTCCCCTTGTCGATGAAGTCGTTCACGTAGGCACTTCCTAAGGCAGCGCTTATCTCGGTATTTATCTCCATCAAAGACAGCCCTAGGGTTGCAGCCTTGAGCTGATCAATGTCTAAACGGTACTCAGGCGTATCGTCTTGTCCGTTGGGGCGAACGGCAACTAAAACAGGACTTTTAGCGGCTAAACCCAATAACTGGTTTCTAGCCTGCATTAATTTGTCGTGACCAACTCCAGCTTTATCCTGTAGTTGAAGATCAAATCCGCTGGCATTGCCAAGCTCCAAAGCCGCTGGGGGGGCAAAAGCAAATACCCGTGCATCCCTTATTTGTGCAAACGATTTCATTGCCCTAGCAACCACAGCCTGTACTCGTTGATCAGCTGTAGTGCGTTGATCCCAGGGCTTGAGTCTGACGAATGCCAATCCCGCATTTTGTCCGCTTCCCCCAAAACTGTAACCCACTACGCCAAACATCGTTTGTACATTTTCTTTTTCATCAACTAAGAAATGATTCTCTACCGCCTTTACCACCTCAAGTGTCCGCTCCTGAGTGGCACCGGCTGGTAAAACTATTTGTGAATAGAGCACGCCTTGGTCCTCATCAGGCAAAAAACCACCGGGTTGAAATGCAAATAAAACGCACATTGCAACCACGATTGCTGCATAGATGATTAAATAAGGTGTTGACTTAAAAAGAATCTTGGCAACCCTATTTTGGTAAGCGTTGCTGTTTCGGTCAAACATTTTGTTGAACCAGCCAAAAAACCCTCTGTTTGATAATGCGTGGTTGCGCTCAACTGGTTTGAGCAACGTAGCACAAAGGGCGGGCGTCAAAATTAAAGCGACAACCACAGACAACACCATGGCGGAGACGACTGTAATTGAAAATTGCCTATAAATAACTCCCGTTGAACCCCCAAAGAAAGCCATGGGGACATAAACAGCAGATAACACAAGTGCAATACCGATCAGTGCACCCGTGATTTGGGTCATTGATTTTTGAGTCGCGTCTTTGGGCGAAAGGCCGTCCTCGTGCATTACACGCTCCACGTTTTCTACGACCACAATTGCATCGTCAACCAATAAACCGATCGCCAAAACCATTGCAAACATCGTAAGCGTGTTAATTGAATATCCAAACGCGTTCAACACAGCAAACGTACCCAGTAATACAACAGGCACCGCTATGGTGGGAATCAAAGTGGCCCTAAAGTTTTGAAGAAATAAGTACATGATTAAGAAAACAAGTACCACTGCTTCAAAAAGAGTTTTTATCACCTCCTCTATTGATAACTTTACATAAGGCGTTGTGTCATAAGCAACCACGGCCTTCATCCCGGGTGGGAAAAATTTAGATAAGCTTTCAAGTTTTGCTTTTACGGCAACAGCAGTATCCAGTGCATTGGCCCCGGTGGACATTTTTATTGCAATTCCAGTTGCAGGGTGTGTGTTAAACCTGGCAAGAGTTCCGTAGTTTTCACTGCCCAGCTCTATTTTTGCCACATCTGCAAGACGAACAACAGCGCCTTGAAAGTTGGTCTTTAGGATGATTTTTTTAAACTGCTCAGGCGTTTGAAGTCTACTTTGAGCGGTAATAGTTGCATTCAGCTGCTGCCCCTTCACAGACGGTGTGCCACCCAACTGTCCCGCAGAGACCTGCGCGTTTTGCGCTTGGATCGCACTTATCACATCAACCGGAGTTAGTTTATAAGTTGTTAATTTTGCGGGATCAAGCCAAATACGCATTGCATACTGGCCACCAAACATCGTCACATCCCCCACTCCTTTCACGCGAGAGACCGTATCCATGACATTGGCTGCGACGTAATCAGCCAAATCGAATTGAGACATGCTGTCGTCTTCGGAAACGAAAGCCATTACCATTAGAAAGTTTTTGGTAGATTTCGCAACCGTTAACCCTTGCTGCTGAACCACTTGGGGCAACAAAGGCATTGCAAGTTGTAACTTATTTTGAACTTGCACCTGTCCAATATCTGGGTTTGTTCCATTTTCAAGCGTTAGAGTGATATTGACAGCGCCAGAGGAGTCACTGGTAGAGGACATATAGCGCAGCCCGTCTATACCCTTCATTTTTTGCTCGATAACTTGTGTCACAGAGTCCTCAACGGTTTGCGCAGACGCGCCAGGATAATTCCCTGTGATGGAGATAGCGGGGGGTGCTATGGCGGGATACTGGGCTACAGGCAAAGTGACAATGGAGATGACTCCAGCCATCATGATGACAATAGCAATAACCCAAGCAAATATAGGTCGATCAATAAAAAATCGTGACATAAGAGATGCAGGCCTTGATTATTTAGGAGCTTGGGCAGAAGGGGGCGGCGCAGCGTCCCCACTCGTCATAGGTTTCGACTCTTTCGGAGCAACTTGGGCAGAAACTCCAGGTTTTATTTTTTGTAGCCCATCAATGATCAAGAGATCTCCAGGTTTAAGTCCATTTTTAACGACCCATCGATCCCCCATTGCCTCGCCCAGCTCCAAAGTGCGCAACTCAACCTTTGACTCAGCATTCAAGACCAATGCAGTTGCATTCCCCCTTGCATCATGAGTGACACCTTGCTGGGGAACGATAAGGCCCTTCTCGTTTACACCCTCCTCCAAAACCGCACGCACGAACATGCCGGGCAACAAGTCTTGCTTTGGGTTGGGGAAAACTGCTCTTAGCGTCACCGACCCAGTGCCTGCGTCGACGGTTACATCGGAGAACTGGAATTTACCTTCAAGGGGGTAAACGATCTTGTCATCAAGGATCAATTTCATCTTAACGGTGTCTTTACCCGCGCGTTTTAATATGCCTGCATCT
>DAIUEA010000047.1:0-9758 GCA_036845365.1 Limnohabitans sp.
TCTAGCACGCTTAAATTCGAATTGAAAGTCCCTGAGTGGTGAGACATTCCTAAGCGTATGAGCAACACAGGGGACAAAACCCTCAAATTCGCCTTGAAGTCAAGGTGAAAGCAGGATTGTGGTCATTCGAGTGCTGGCAGTTTGCGGGACCACATGGCCGATTCCGCAGGACTTCCTATCAACTCACAACCAGGTACTAGGTAGCCCCCTATTGAATGGAGCACAGCCCCAACTCCCTAATAAAGGTATATTTTTGCAGAATACAAATTTCCATTTGAATTAAGAATCTAGTGCGTGACCCAAGTCGCTAAATCCTACGCGTCCAGTCCATAGCATTCAAAGATCCGTGAGGCACCTCCCCCCTCAAGAGTTCACCCACCTGATCAACTGTATCGAGTGCCTGTGCCATGATTGCTGGAGGTGTAAGACCACCAATGTGAGGCGTTGCAATCACAGTTGGTAAGCGAGCAAGCTCAACCGTTGGCATTTGGTCTGTTTCGCGCCCAACGTCCAACGCAGCCCCTGCGATCAGTCCCTCTAGTAGTGCCTGCTTAAGTGCTAACTCATCCACCAGATTACCCCTGGACGGGTTGATGAAGTAGGCATCTTTTTTCATTTGTTTGAATGCATTTAAATCAAATAAGTTCTCCGTCTCCTCTGTAGCAACAGCCAACGAAACAACTTGGTCCGATTGTTGTAAAAGCTCCTGAAAGCTGACCTGCCTCACATATTCCTCTGATACGCTCACATAGGGATCAAAAACTAAAACATGCATCCCCATACCATCAGCCAACCTTGCTAAATACCTGGCAATCGCTCCGTATCCAACAATACCAAGAGTTGACCCACTCAGTTGTCTGCCCATAAAGGCTTGGGGTGCTACGCCTGTGCGGTATGCATTTGAAAACTTAGATACACCTCTTGCCAAATCAACCATAAAGCCAATGGTTAATTCAGCCACCGATTCAACAAAGCCTGGCTTTGCGTGGGTCACCAATATACCGTTTTGGCTTGCAGCCTTGATGTCAATGTTCCTTACATCAACGGCGCACCTTAGGACCGCTTTTAAATGAGGCAGTGAGTTGAAAATCTTTGCCGGAACCGTAGTCATTCGGTCGGCAACGATAATGTCCACGCCTTTGTCCGTGGCGAGTTGGATGAGTTCATCAGGAGTTAATGCCTCCCCCCCCTCGTGAGTGACCAACTCTCCCCACTTTTTTAATCCGCTCAGTGCCTGATCCCCGTAGTAGTTCTCTCTCATGTGGGGGGTGTGGGCAAGTAATATTTTCATAGATCAGTAACCAAACATTTGGGGAAGAAACAAACTCACCTGGGGCACAAAAGCAATGACCAGCAAACACACGAGCAATAAACCAAGGTAACCCATGATAGGTTTAACTGTTTGCTCAATGGGTACCTTACCCACCAAGCATGCCCCGTACAGGCCCAACCCCAAAGGCGGAGCAAAAAGTCCAATACCCATTGCAATAACTAAAACAACGCCGAAATGAAGCGGTGCAATACCCAGTTTCATGGCCACAGGTACCAAAAGAGGACCAAAAATAATCAGCGCTGCAGCCCCCTCTAGCACTGAGCCCATAATGATCAAAATCGCAATGCAGAGCAACAAAAATGCCCAAGTCCCGTGCGACGCAGACAAAGACACCAACAGGTCACCCAAAGCGTGTGGGATTTGCTGCAAAGTCAATACGAACGCTAAAGACTGTGCAGTTGAGACGATAAAAAGTACCAAACCTGCACGAGAGGCAGACTGCACAAAACATGAATAAAGACTTGTCCAACTCATCTCCTTAAAGACAAGAGAGCCAACAACGATTGCGTAAAGTGCGGCAAACGCTGAGACCTCTGTTGCCGTGGCAAAGCCGCTTTTGAAGCCAACAAATATCATTGCAATCAAGCCAAAGGAGATCAAAGCGCCAAACAACATCCTTTTTTTCTGCTCAGGGGTTTTGGGAGCCTCAGTTTGCTCAACTGATTTAACGCCAAAAAAGATCGAGACCCCAACCAATGCCAAAGCCATTAAGGCTGCAGGCATTAAGCCGGCCACAAATAGGCCCCCAATGGACAGGTTGGCAACAAAACCTAAAATAATTAAGTTGATGCATGGCGGTATGGTCTCTGCCATGACCGCAGAGGCCGCAAGAAGCGCCACTGCGCTCCCCGGGTTTTGACCTGATCTGCGTGCTGCGGGTATTAACACAGAACCGACAGCCGCCACATCTGCCATTTTGGAGCCAGATATGCCAGAGAACAGAACCATAGCTGAGACCATCACCACGTTCAATCCTCCCCTCATTCGTCCAACAAGTCTTTGTAACAACTCGATCAAACGAACGGACATACCGTTGGCCTCCATAAGGTAGCCAACGAGAATAAAAAACGGGATAGCCAGCAACACAAAGTTATCGATCCCTCTGGCCATTTGCTGAGCAAAGATAACACCTGGAATCGAGCCATCAGTGAAGTTGAAAATCAAAGCGCAAAGGGCCAACACAAAACCGATGGGGACTCCAGCAATGAGAGTCAACACAAAACCAACTGACATTAAAACTTGAGGGGAAGGTAAGGTGCTTGGGAAATACAAATCCCAACCCGTGTAAATACCGTACACCAAGAGTAAAGTAATGAGTGAGATCAGGTTTGCAGTTCTTGGATGTCTAAGTAACGTCTCGCCCGAGAAAAGCGTCATCATGACAGCCCCTACCCCCATGGGGTAAAAGGTGAGTTGTAGCGGCAGTCCAGACCCGGTGGTTTGACCCGTGGTCATGAGGGACATATTGAGCGTATGAAAAGCAATATAGCCCGCAACCAGGCAGACAAGAAGTGCGGCCAAGGATTCAAACTGTGACCGTAATTTGTCTGAACACTGATTTACAAAAAACACTACACCAGGATTTTCGCCCTTTGCTATTGCACAAGCAGAGCCAAAGAATGCGCTGGCGACCATGAGGCCTCTGGCCACATCGTCAGCCCACTCTAGGGGTGCTAGGAATACCGAGCGCGCAACGACAGAGCCGATAACAACAATCAGATCTAGACCCAGAAATAATGCTGCCAAGAACTGAGCAAGCTTGAGTAATGGACCTAAAAACAGACCTGAAACTAGCTTTGCAGTTGAGTCTTCATTCAAAGAGTTGTTACCCGGCTCAGTAGTCAAGGAGTTGTGAGTGTTTGGCAGACTCAAGCTTGGGTCGCTTTGATAATGTCCACAATGGGTTTAGCTTCAGGACGATTTTTAACAAAATTGTCTGTTTGTGGGAGAACACGTTTTTTAAACGCCTCTCTGTCGCATTCAATGATTGTGACCCCCTTATCGGCGAGCTGAGTCAAGGCCTCTTTCTCAACGCTGAGTCCGTGCGCTCTGGTGTCTGCAGCAGCTTTTTTACAAGCATCACTAAATCCCTCTTTCAGTTTAGGACTTAGGCGGTTAAAACTCACATCGCTCATGTAAATGGCAAGAGGAGAAAAGTTGTGCCTAGTTAATGAATAGAACTTGGCGGTCTCATAAAATTTGCTGGCAAACATGGTTGGTGGATCGTGCTCTAAGCCGTCCAAAACACCGGCTTGCAAGGCGGTATAAATTTCACCAAAAGCCATGGGGGTGGCTGCAGCACCCATCAACTTTAAGCACTCCGTGATGACGGGGTTGGGTAGTGTGCGAATTTTCAGTCCTGCTAAATCCTCAGGCGTTTTAACGGCTTTGCGGGACAAAACACTTCTTGAGCCAAAGTTATAGGCCCAGTCCATGATACGAATGTTGGCACCTTTCAGAAGTGCCTCCTCTATGGGCTTTGCAGCACCGGCGTTAAAGGCTTTGGTTTGCTGCTGAAAACTTGAGAAGAGGTACCCCAAATCAAATGTGCCAACCAGGGGCACTAAGTTTGCAGAAATGGAGGAGCCAGATACCATCATATCGATCACCCCAAGCTTAAGGGAGTTGATCACATCAATTTCTTGACCCAATTGATTGTCAGGAAAGAACGCTACCTCTATTTGGTCTGCTAGATCGTTGCCTTTGATGTGTTTGACCAAGTTATCGTAGTAAACACGTCCGTTGGCAAATTTCTGGTCGTTGGCCTGCGACGATGAGAGTTTAATTTTAGTAATCGATGCACCTGCGCGCCCAATAAAAGCAGGGGCACTTAACACCCCCCCAGTCACTAAGGTGGACTTAACAAAACTTCTACGACTTTTCGAGCTGATGATAGGCATATGTTGAACTCCCCCTAAAATATTGTTTATCCATTTTAGGCACGCAGCGCATCAACTTATATAGGGGATTGCCTTTACGAGGTCACACTAACCCTGCAGCGTTAATGGGAAGAGTTCATCATAAATCTAAATTTATAAATTCATAAATCTCTAGTTCACTAGAGCACCGTAGATGACTGCTGGCAATTTCTCTCGGTAAACTTTTCTCACCTCACCAGGCGAAGCTGCCATCATCACAACCACCAGCTCCTCCACTGGGTCCACCCAAAAAAGAGTCCCCGTTGCCCCGTTCCAGCTGAATTCACCCACATTTGTGTTGACAGCGGCAACCCCTCTGACCGTTCTCACAGCCACTCCGAGCCCGAATCCATAGCCTGCTCGACCAGGCTCCGTCCCCGCAACGTTGTTCTTGATATTGTTACCCAAGTGATCTGAGGTCATAAACTTCACAGTATTAGGGCTTAGCACGCGTTTGTGATCTAGTTCGCCTTTGTTGAGTAACATTTGACCAAACCGGACATAATCAGCAGCGGTGCTGAAAGCACAAGAACCTGCACAATCAAACTTAGTAGGTTTATCCAATATGGGAATACTTTGAGGAGCTCCGGTCAATGGGTCGCGCTCTAAGGGCCTGGCAAACCGTGCCCGAAGCTGCGCTGAGGGGTGAAACGTGGTGTCAGGCATTCCTACAACCGACCAGACCCTTTTAGAGAGAATATTCTCAAGCGTTGTCCCCTCAATCTTTTCCTCTAAAAGTCCCAACACATCGATTCCAAAACTATAGTCCCAGACCGTACCTGGCTCATAAAGAAGAGGAGTACCACCAAGCTTGGTAATGAAAGACTTACCGTCCAACTCAAAGGCCGCATCTGCAGATCCTGTTGGGAACATTTTGTGAATAGGGGTTACGCCCCTACCCCCGTAAGTCAAACCATTGGTGTGTCTCATCAAGTCTTGGACTGTGATGGGTTTGGTGACGGGCTTGGTGGTCACTGTGCCGTCTGTTCCGATGATACCGACTTGGGAGCTTTTAAACTCGTCTAACCAATTGGAAACCGGCGCATTGATGGGCAAGCGACCCTCCTCAAAGATACTCAGTGCACCTACAGTGGCCATCACCTTGGTCATTGAGGCCAAGTGAAAGACCGCGTTCAAGGGCATTGGGGTCTTGGTTGAGACATCCAAATAACCATAGGATTTGTAGATTGCAAGTTTCCCGTGATGCGCAACAGCAAGCACTGCCCCTGGCATGTTATTGCTGGTTATTTCTTGGTTAAAAAATCCGTCAATTCTTTTTAACCCCTCGGCACTGAATCCAGACTTAATGGGGTCAACCTGGGGTAAGGGAGACCCCTTGGATATAGAGGTAGAAGAGATAGAAGAGGTAGAAGAGGTAGAGGGCTCGCTCTTTGAATAAGCTGAAGAATTGGGTTTCGCCTTATCTGTAGCTTGAGCTGCGTTAACACAGAGGCTTAAGCTTACACAGAGGCTCAATATAGACATAAGCTCTGAGGAATTTAATCTTTTAACAGATGAGTTCTTTCTGAGTTTCTTGGGTTGTGTGTGCAGTTTCATTATGCGTTGCTTGAAGATATTAAAAAAGGGGGCGAACTATTAAATTCAACAAAGCATATTACAACCAACTTTAAAATTGCTCAATAGTTCAAACCATAGTATGTTCGTTGAAATAAGCATCAACCTCGCGCATCAAGGGCATGATTTGAGGTTTTATCGCCTCTCTTTTCGAGCAGAGCGATAGGGTATGGGTAGACTTGAGGTAGTCTAGAGTTAGTATAAGTATAAAAAACGCGATTGCTAGGACGCAAACCAGAGTAGATTGAATAGACTGTTTTATTTGGCTGTTTAAATCATTCAGCTGAAACTAAATCGTCAATCTCTAATCGACTTAAATTACCATCCTCACCTACGGGACGGGGGGGCGACTTAACTAGAACTCCCTTGTTGCTGCTAAGTCCCTTATTAATCATCGGAGCAAAAACAGACTTTTCTATCTCAAGCTTTGCGTTTGATCCTTTGGCGTTGGACAAAGATTCCTTATTGGATCTGAATATTGCCAATTGTTCTTTATGGCTTGAACTAACAGTGACTATTTCTTTGTGAATATCTTTTATTTCCTCGACCTTCGCACGCAAAAACTTAGTACGCTCTTCTATTTGGGAACTTGTATCCATTTTTTTATCAGCCATTCGAAGATAACCCCTGTGATCTAAATAAAAAGAAAATCGTTTACCAACAACTTACTTTTACACAACTTGAGGGGATTGTCAAATTACATTTTTGAAAAAATCCATTCTCGTTCTTAAAGTTGATCGGTACAAGAGTCGCTTTCTTGAGCTGGGTGATTATTTTAATCTCCCTCATCTTAATTAAAGCGGTAAACCACCTACATGAACAAACCATAGATCACCCAAGGTCCTCTTGATCGAAATAGTTCGACTGCTGCAAATTGCAGTTTAAAAATCTTCTCTCCATCCTGTGATCAATTGATAACCCACCGCACCAATTCGACTTGTTCCACTTGTTTCTCCACTTCCACCTCTTCTACAGTTCCACCTCTTCTACAAGTTCCAGGTTTTACTTCAATATTGAAAAACCCAGGAAACGTCCATCAACCACTCACACCTATAACTTTTGGGGTATCTAACCCAACCTTATCGAGATTGACTTGCAGTGCTTAAACCTTAAAACGACCCCAAAAAAGAACATCAAGTATCAGTTCTCGTACGTTTTTATCCATTTTGTAGGGCTTATGCATGCATCAAAGGGGTTAAACGAATTACAAAAGCGCCATTGAATTTAATCCCTTCAATTCACACACAAAAACACACGGAAATTATTCATGTAATTACGTGTAATTGCGTGTGTTTTTATCTATTTATTACTTCTAATTAAGTACTTTCACCAGGAAATTCATCAAACTCAGAAGTATTGTTACAAACCCGTAATAAGTGAGAAATTTGCTTCATTACAAATTAGATAGATACTCATTTTGATATAGATATGGTACGTAACAGTACCTAAAATGAGAAACATCAAAGGCACTTTATCACCAGTCTTATTTCGGTAACTACGTAGGTAAATATTAAAACAGATCAAAGAGTGCGAGCAAAAAAATCAACACTTCGAGAGTCAAAAAAAAAACTTAATTTATTATAAAAATATAAACATATCAATTTCAAATATTAACAAATAGAGAAACCCTCATTAACCTCATGTCCAAACTTTTCCCATGTTAATTAAATTTAGATTAATCGTGGTTTTATTGGCAAGCGCCCTCCTCGCGGCGTGTGGGGGTGGTGGCGGGGGTGGGGGCGGTGGTAACTCAAGCCCAGGCTCTGGAGTTGGCACAACCTCAGTTGCATCAGCCCCTCAGGCCTCTGTTGGTTTGTTTATCGATGCCCCGACAGCTGGTCTGAGCTACAACTGCGGTGGCACAACAGGCTTAACAAATGCTTCTGGACAATTTAACTACACACCGGGTAGCACCTGCACGTTCAGCGTAGGGAATGTAACGGTAGGCTCTTTGAGCTCAATCCCCTCAGACGGTGTCGTGACTCCCCAAGACGCCGCGGGTGTGAGTAGGACTTTTACATCCGCTCCGGGCGTACAAGTGATCGCCCAGTTTTTGCAAAGTATCGGATCAAGCACTGCTGGGACGCTCACTATCTCAAGTGCTGTGAGTCAAGCACTTGCCAACGCCCCCTCAACCAACCTAACCGGGTCCTCAGGCGTTGTCTCTCAAAGCGACCTAACCCATTTAGTGACCAACATTGCGGGTAAACAACTTGTCACCCCCCTGCATCAAGGGAGTCGTCGCCCTTATTCAAGTTTAGACCTGTGAAGATGCAAAGCGGGCGAACTCAGAAGGATAGTTAATGGCTCTAGAGTCAAATAGATCCATTAAGGACAAGTTGATTGGATCATACGCAGGTTGCCTGCTAGCTTTGTCTACCAATACCGTAGTACTGAAATCCTTTTTCTTTCATACGGCTTGGCTCATAAAGGTTTCTTCCATCAAATACTACAGCCTCTTTCAGATTTGATTTCATAAAGTCAAAGTCTGGGGCTTTGAACTGACGCCACTCAGTCAAAATAGCCAAAGCATCGGCCCCCTTGAGAGCGGCCTCCTTGGTGCCACAAAGGTGAAGCAAGGGTTGATTGGCGTAAATATGCTGAGTCTCTTCCATGGACTTGGGATCATAAGCCTGCACTTGTGCTCCCTCAGCCCACAAAGCCTCCATGAGCACTCGACTCGGGGCTTCGCGCATATCATCTGTATTGGGTTTGAAGGCTAAACCCCAAAGTGCTATGGTTTTACCTTTTAAATTACCTTTGAAGTGTGTTTTGATTTTCTGAAAAAGAACTTGCTTTTGAGCCTGGTTACGAGCCTCAACAGCGTTTAGGATCTTAGGATCAAAGCCAATACTCTCTGCGATTTTTACCAAAGCGCTCACGTCCTTAGGAAAACAGCTTCCCCCGTATCCTGCACCGGGGTAAATGAAGTGGTATCCAATACGCTGATCGCTACCAATACCTTGACGTACTGATTCAATGTCGGCACCGAGTTTTTCGGCTAAATTGGCAATCTCGTTCATGAAACTGATCTTGGTTGCAAGCATACAGTTGGCAGCGTATTTGGTGAGCTCAGCACTTTTAACGCTCATGGTGATGATGCGGTCGTGGTTGCGGTTAAAGGGCTCATAGAGTTCACGAAGGATTTTCTCTGCGCGTGCGCTGTCCGTACCGATCACAATACGGTCGGGTCTTTGGCAGTCTGCAACTGCAGCCCCTTCCTTTAAGAACTCAGGATTGGAGACCACATCAAACTCAAAGTTTACGCCCCGCTCTTTGAGCGTTTGAGCAATAGTGGCCTCAACTTTTTCAGCGGTCCCAACGGGCACTGTAGATTTATCAACCACCACACAGTAGCCAGTCATGTGGGTTGCAATGGTCTTGGCAACAGCAAGAACGTGTTTTAAATCAGCACTGCCGTCCTCGTTTGGAGGAGTACCTACGGCTATGAACTGAATTTCACCATGGGCTATAGCCGCTTTGGCGTCAGATGTGAAGCTAAGCCTGTCCTCGGCAACCGTATTTTTAACAATCGAGTCCAGCCCTGGCTCATAAATGGGGATGATGCCAATACGAAGGTTTTCAAGTTTTTGCTCATCAATGTCTACGCATACCACTTGGTGACCTGCATCTGCCAAAATAGCACCTTGAACCAAGCCCACATAACCTGTGCCAAAAACTGTAACTTTCATTATTTTGTTCCGTAATTAATTAAATCTTTACCTAATCTCATCATTTTGAAGCATCAACTTGATGCATTAGGGTTTTCATCAGTCTGTCACATTATGACGGATAATTGTGACACTAATTATTACAACAAATCTATAGCAAAATTGTCATAAATATTTAACATGCTCAATTCAACCCTTGATCGACTGACCTTTGGTGCTAAGCCCTCAGAGATTGAGGCCGCTCAGAAACTGGGATATAGC
>DAIUEA010000048.1:0-3783 GCA_036845365.1 Limnohabitans sp.
TGCGTCAAGGCTGGCGCAGAACTCTCACGTGGGGAGATCGATGGCTACACCGAATTTGTGAAAATTTATGGTGCCAAGGGCCTGGCTTGGATTAAGGTCATTGACCTCAGCAAAGGCAAAGAAGGCCTGCAGTCTCCCATTGTCAAGAACTTGCACGATAAAGCGATCCATGAGATTTTGGAGCGTACAGGGGCTAAAGACGGGGACTTGATATTTTTCGGTGCTGACAAAGCAAAAATCGTCAACGACTCAATCGGTGCACTTCGCTTAAAAATAGGGCACAGTGAGCACGCAAAAAATAACGGACTATTTGAGGACCGTTGGGCACCACTGTGGGTTGTTGATTTTCCGATGTTTGAGTTTGATGAGGAGGCGCAGCGCTTCACCGCGGTTCACCACCCCTTTACAGCCCCCAAAGACGGACACGAAGACTGGATGGTCACAGCCCCAGAGAAGTGCATTGCCAAAGGTTATGACATGGTCTTAAACGGGTGGGAAATTGGAGGAGGCTCAGTGCGTATCCACAGGGCCGATGTGCAGCAAAAAGTATTTGACGCATTAAAAATTAGCCCTGAGGAAGCTCAACTCAAATTTGGCTTTCTGTTAGACGCTCTCCAGTACGGCGCCCCCCCTCACGGTGGTTTGGCTTTTGGTCTTGACCGCATTGTCACTTTAATGACGGGTGCTGAATCCATTCGCGACGTTATCGCCTTTCCCAAAACTCAAAGGGCCCAGTGTTTGCTCACCCAAGCGCCTAGCCCAGTTGATGAAAAGCAGTTGCGTGAATTACACATACGGTTAAGAACCGTTCAAGCCCCCCAGGCGACTTAGCGCCTTTTAGAAAAAGAGCGCACTTTCATCAAAAGCCTCACCCTTTTTTCGTAGATGTCAAAAGAGTCTTTACTTTTACTACCCGGTCTGATGTGCAACGAGACGGTATGGGCGCCTGTCATCGACAAGTTGTCTCTAACTCACGAATGCACGGTCATTGACCATGGGCGGGCGGACTCGATTGGTGCGATGGCTAAAAATATTCTAAGACTTGCACCTTCTACCTTTGCACTTGCCGGGCACTCTATGGGTGGGCGAGTTGCACTTGAGGTCTATAGACTAGCTCCTCAAAGGGTCACTCGAATCGCACTTATGAACACAGGCTACTTACCACGTCCAGACTCACAGGCGGGGGCCAAAGAAACTCAAGGGCGATATGATTTACTTAAAATTGCGATCGACCAAGGTGTCGAGGCGATGGCCAACAAATGGGTTCAGGGCATGGTTGCCCCCAAGCGCTTAAGCGATGAAGCTTTCATACAAAGCATCACCGAGATGTTTAAGATGAAGAGCGTTGATATCTTTAAACACCAAATTGCAGCTCTTTTAAACCGCCCCGATGCAACTCCTGTTTTAAAATCACTGAACATACCGGCCTTGGTACTTTGCGCCGAGTTTGATTCGTGGTCTCCTGTGCAGCAACACCGCGATATAGCTAATTTAATGCCCCGCCCGCCCCTTTGGTGTGAAATAAGCGGGGCAGGGCATATGTGTACGATGGAGGACCCTCAAGCTGTCGCTAAAGGGTTGGTTGAGTGGTTGAGGACTCCTGACTGAGTGACAACCTGCACGCGCAGTCTGACCTTTAAATGACCCAAAGCGCTCCCCCCCCCATTGGCTTCTAAGATTTCGGTAAGATTCTTTCGTTTTCTGCTTTAACAAATTTAAAGCACTGACAAGACTGCTTTTCAAGCCCTTTCAGATCAAGAAATTTGACGGGTCCCGCGCAGTAGTTAATAAGATTAGTCTTTTGAAGGTCATCTGCAATTGATTTAATTTCTTCACCCCTAATACCAAGGGACTGAGCAACAAGTTGGGGAGTTAGATTCAGCGAGTCAGCGGGTAACAGATCTTTGGCAATTAAGAGTAGGCTACAAAATTGATCTCTGACAGAGTGGTGGAGACCGCATACCGCTGCTTGCACTGTTTGGGCTACAAAGGCCTGTGCATATTTCAGCAAAGACACCATGAGCGGGCCTGCTAGAGCGAAAGAATCTTGCACTAAATTAGATTTAATTCGGTAACCTGTACCTGCAACTTGCACAATATGGGCTGTAGTGGTATTTTGATCGGCCAAAAAAATTGAAATACCCGTACAGCCCTCTCGACCCACAAGAGTCATAGCGGCTGAGTTATTTCCCTCTAATTGCTGAATGACTCCGATGAGTGCGGTGCCAGGGAAATAGAGGAAGTCACGCACTGAATTGTGCTCGGCAAGGACCTGTCCGAGGTTCATAGCAATAGGCTCAATGTGCTTGGAGACCCTTTCCCAAACGTCTATGGGTAAGGATTTAAAGATGTCGTTTTGTTCCTTGAGATTCGAGAGTTGCATGGATGTCCAAAAGAGATGAGGATTTATGGATACTTTATAGAAGCTTTATAGAAGCTTTATAGAAGCTTTATAGAAGCTTTATAGAAGCTTTGTTGACGCACATCAACTTTAATCAACTGTTCTTACTTCTAATGATCGGTAACGCACTTATACGGAAAAATAACTCAAAGAGTTAAAGCCCTCACCTTGCGTGCTTTAAAGAAGTCCCAACGTAGATTGGGATCCCCAGTTAGAGCGCAGACACAAATAATTGGGGTGAGTGTGGGGGTTGTAGTCGTGACTTTGGAGCATATTGATCAACACAAAAGTCTTGCGTATTCTTTTTTGACAACTTTGTAACATTCACATGACTGCTTTTCTAATCCTTCAGGATCGAGCACTTTGATGTGTCCTCGAGCGTATTTTATGAGTCCATTCTTTTGCAAAGCACCTGCGACCTCAGTGATACCCTCTCGTCTTACGCCCAAAGACTGGGCGATGAGCTCATGGGTCACATTGAATTCATCGCTAGGCAACCTATCAAGGAGGAGCAACAAGTACCTACAAAATTGTTGCTTGATGCTGTGATGACGGTTACACACTGCAGTTTGAGTGACTTGAACGATAAACGACTGGGTATACTTGAGCAAAGCAATCATGAGAGGCCCTGCTCTGGCAAAAGATTCTTGAATTAAGTTAGCTTTAATTCTGTAACCCGCCCCCGCTATTTGAACTATATGGGTCGTTATGGTGCTTTGCCCTCCCATAAATATTGCAACCCCAGCACAACCCTCCCTGCCCACCAAAGCCATGGTGGCTGATGTGCCGTCTTCTAATTCATAAAGTACGGCAACAATAGAGGTAGTGGGAAAATAAAGATAGGTTTGAGTTTCACCGGATCTGGACAGGATTAGTCCTAAGGTCATATCAACGAGTTCTATTTTGTTAGAAACTCTTTCCCAAACGTCAAGAGGTAGGGATTTAAATATACTGTTTTGTTCTTTAATTGTTAAATGTTCCAAGTTTACCTTATATATTTATAATAATAATATTTAGCAAATATAGCATAAATAGACAGTATTTTTATGTGGGTTAACGCACGTACAGATCAGGTAAAGAATTGAAAGCGCTTTTAAACTCACTTTTAAGGATAAGAGGTATTGACGCATAGGGGTATTCCTTGGAGAACTTATGCCTTTACTACTCTAAAGTCAGATTTCTCGTTGGCTTTTTAAAAGAAACTGGTTAAAGGCACGGTTTAATTCGACAGGGGTTATTCCGGTTAGAGTTATTCCGGGTGGAGTTATTTCGAGCTTAAACTAATGCATTTGCACATAGGGTGCGCGGTTTTATCGTTCGCGGTTGTCAGGTGAGGGGTTCAATCCACTGGCTAATTTACTTGCTCACATAACCCAAGTAAC
>DAIUEA010000048.1:3883-9592 GCA_036845365.1 Limnohabitans sp.
TAACCCAAGTAACCCAAGTAACCCAAGTAAATCAAAGTCAAGATTGATAAATTTTTTTCAAGTTTAAAGAGTGCTTAGTTGTGCAGTGCATTTAAGAGAAATACCGCCGAGATTTCTTTTTAAAGCGGTCTCCCACCGGGTGCGTAGTTGAGGGGAATGCTCGTGTTCTTTTGCAATTAAGGTGAAAAACCCAAACTTAGCGTCTAATTTTTCATAAGAGATGTTTTTGCTTAATTTCTCAAAACTCTCAAGTACATCCATATCCGTATCGATTCGAAACCTGGACAGTGGAAGATTAATATCGATATTTGAAATTGCCGTATTGGAGTCGAACTCGGATGTGGACGGGTGAAAATTATTCCACGCCGCCGTATTTCCAAAAAAGTTTTGACCCAAGTACTCGACAGACTTTGTGTGGTAATGTTTAAGGACAAGGGGGCGTGAGCTGTCTTCCAACATGCTTTGATAAATGAGCTCAGAGCACTTTTGAACAGGTTGGCGCTCAAATAAATGAAAAGTTCGGTTGCTCACGCGAACCCAAAACTCGTTGGGCAAGTTGATTGAGTTTACGTCCTCTATAGGCAGCCAATTGGCCGCATTAGAGGGGGGGACAAACGCCAAGGACACGTTCAGATAAATAAAAAGGTAAAAGAAAAAAACCTTGATCTTTGAAAAAGTGTTGATATGGCCGGGCATGTTTTAGAGATTATTGAGCAATGAAGAGGTCAGATATCTTGTTTGATATTACTCTTTAGGTAAAGAACGGATGCAATAGAGGGATTAGACAACCCTTTATTGGGTTCGCTGCACATGTGCGCACAGACTTCATTTATTATTTTTTAAGCGCGTAGCCAAACTGATTGCTTTGAGGGTTAACTGTTAATATGCCTCAATGAATTCTGATTTAGCCCCTATTCCCGCTTTGCCCAGCACCGATCTTCGGATCGTTACCTACAACATTCACAAAGGGGTACAAGGGCTTGGACCAGCCAAGAGGCTAGAAATCCACAACTTAAAGACCGCAATAGAGCACCTTGATGCCGATGTCATTTGTCTTCAAGAGGTCAGAGGATTTAATACCAAACACGCTAAGAATTTCAAGAGTTGGCCAAACGCCTGCCAGTCTGAGTACTTGGCCCCGCCTGGGTATTACTCGGTCTACAAAACCAACGCTGTGACCAAACACGGCGAACACGGCAACGCACTGCTCTCAAAATGGCCAATCGTTGGGCACTTCCACGAGGACCTATCCGATCACGCTTTCGAGCAACGCGGCTTGCTGCATGGCCTCATCAACATCAACCAGATTTTGGTGCACGTCATTGTCTTGCATTTGGGTCTGCTGGGGGGCAGCAGAAAAAGACAGATTGCGGGTTTGATGGACTATATCAAAAACAGGATCTCACCTGAGGCCCCGATACTGATTGCGGGAGACTTTAATGATTGGGGTAACTCTTTGATGCCAGTCATGCAAGAGGCAGGTTTGACATTAATGGATGGGGTGCATCACAAAAATAAGCACTTTTCAAATATTCATTCCAAAAAGCGTTTGCTGACCTTTCCCTCGAAGCTGCCTTTGTTAAAGTTGGATTACGTGTATTCAAGAGGCATAAATGCTTCCACCGCTTACGTGCTTAGTGGAGGACAGTGGAGGCGTTTGTCCGATCATTTGCCCTTGGTTGTTGAGTTCAAAAAAGATGAGCTAGATCTTTTCCCTAAATCATGATGGATAGCCTCCCTAATCTGCATTTATTAAAAGGCTCGAGGGAGTTCTTTCCCGCCCTCATCAAGGCCATAGACGGGGCAAGGCTAGAGATCAGGCTTGAGACCTATATATTTGATTTTCATGCAGGCTCCTTATCTGTTGCACAAGCGCTTGAAGGTGCTGCCAAGCGCGGGGTTTTCGTTTATTTGATCGTTGACGGTGTGGGCACACCTGTTGTGCCAGCGGAGTGGCTTAAGAGGTGGCAATTTGCAGGCGTGCACCTCTTGGTCTTTGACCCGGTTGGGGCGGGAGCCCTTTGGTATCCAAGTCGTTGGAGACGACTGCATAGGAAACTGTGCGTGATAGATCAAGAAATTGGATTTTGCGGAGGAATCAACATCTTGGACGATCACTACAACCCGCAAACGCGCAAAAGTCTTCCCGAGGCTAGGTTGGACTTTGCTGTGCAAATTAGTGGCCCTTGCGTGAACCCCTTACTAAAAGAGATGCAAACCACCTGGCAAAGACTATAGTCGGCACAAGCGCTTAAAAATACAAAAATAATTGAATCAATCAAGCGCTTAAATAAAGAAAATCGGTTGTGGTTTCATCTGCAAAAACTAAGGGATGCATTTAGGCCACAACCCTTTAGCCGTAGGCGCCAATCGGCCCACTGTAAGCTTGTGTTGCGGGATAATTTGCGGCACCGCAATAGCATCGCCAACTCTTATTTGAAGGCTTTTGAGCGTGCAGGCAAGGAAATTTATATTGCCAGCGCATTCTTTCTCCCACAAGACAGAATGCTTAAATCGCTTATCCAAGCCGCTAAGCGGGGGGTATCAGTGACTTTGCTGCTCCAGGGGCACTATGAGTTTGTTTTGCCCTACAGGGCTGCCAGACAAATTTACGGCAAACTCTTGGAGGCGGGCGTTCAAATAGTTGAGTATCAGTTGACTTATTTGCACGCCAAAGTGGCTTGCGTGGATAGCGCATGGTCAACTGTTGGCTCCTCCAATTTGGACCCCTTGAGTTTGCTGCTTGCCAGAGAGGCTAATTTGGTAATTAAGGACCAGGCTTTTAATGCAAATCTAAAGGAGCAGCTCAAAGCGGCCATATTACACGGGGGAGTAAGGGTTGACCCCGAGGCATACCTAAGTCGAGGGTTTGGAGATAGGATTTTGGATAGAGCGTCCTTTTGGTTGATGAAGTTGGCTATTTTTGTGTCCGGCCAACACTACACCTGTGAGCCCTTTTGAAAGCCGTGTTCGCATTTGGGGTATTTACGGTTTTCAAGGCATAAGCCTTGGAAAAGTTGTGGCATTTTTTTGACTGGTAAGATAAGATCATATAAATTAGTGGATGAACATGAGTAAAAAAATCGACCAATCCGGAGTGCCCGTTTCAGTCAAAATACGCGAAAAAATACTGGCTGCAAAAAAACGGTTTCATGCAAACGACAATATCGCAGACTTCCTTGATCCCGGGGACTTGGATAATTTAATCGACGAAGTTGAAGTTAAATTCCAAGGCGTTTTGGACAGCTTGGTGATAGACACTGAAAAAGATCACAACACGGACAAAACGGCTAGGCGGGTTGCCAAAATGTTTTTAACTGAGGTATTCAGCGGGCGTTATGTGCACCCCCCGAAAATCACAGATTTTCCAAACGCAGAGAATTTAAATGAACTCTTGATTGTGGGTCCCATCGCTGTTCGCAGCGCTTGCAGTCACCATTTTTGTCCCGTGATCGGTAAAATTTGGATTGGAGTTATGCCCAACAAAAAAACCAACGTCATTGGCTTATCCAAATACGCGCGTTTGACGGAATGGGTGATGGCGCGACCCCAAATCCAAGAAGAAGCAGTGATTCAACTTGCAGATCTTATAGAGACTAAAACAAAACCTGACGGAATTGCGATAGTTATGGAGGCCAGCCATTTTTGCATGTCTTGGAGAGGGGTGAGAGATATGGACAGCAAGATGATCAACTCGGTCATGCGTGGCGCCTTTCTCAACAACACTACTTTGCGCAGAGAGTTTTTATCCCTCATACCCAGGAATAATTAAAGCGTGCCATTGGCTCAGGATACAGGCAGCTTTGTGTCTGGTATGCGGCTGGTATGCGGCCAGGTAAGCGGCCAGGTATGCGACAGCTCTAGTGTAGTTCTGGGGCAGTTCTGGAGTAGATCTAATTGAACAAATGACCACAATCATCGGATGCGACTTTACGAGTCGGCCCACACGAGCAAAGCCCATAACGGTTGCAGTTGCGAGCTACGACGCCTTGCTTGACCCCAAAACGCTTTGGATAAGAGCTTTGCACCCTTTGGATTCACTTGAGAAATTCGAATCCTTTTTAACTCATGACTCAAGCACTTTATCTAAGCCCTGGGTAGGAGGGTTTGATCTTCCGTTTGGTTTGCCCCGCGAACTTATAGAGCATTTAGATTGGCCCAACACGTGGCTTTCCTGCATGCAACATTACTGCTCTTTAGAGCGCAGCGAAATCAGAGAAATCTTTAAAGCATTTTGCTCTGCCCGTGCAGTCGGCTCTAAATTTGCTCACAGAGCAACGGACTTGATCGCTAAATCGAGTCCCTCTATGAAGTGGATCAATCCCCCTGTGGCTTATATGTTGCATGCGGGAGTGCCCATCCTCATTAAAGCCAAAGTGTCTTTGCCTGGGCTACTGATTGGCGACCCAAGTAAAATTGGATTGGAGGCTTATCCTGGTAAGTTGGCCAAAGAGGTTGTCGGTAACAAGAGCTATAAAAGTGATGATAGGAAAAAGCAAAATCTAGAAAGACTGCATGTTAGAGAACACCTGGTGAGTGCTCTTATGGAGGGTAAGCATTCGCTGGGTATAGAGCTGAAACTCTCTAAATCAATCGCCTCACAACTTGTAGAGGACGCAAGCGGGGACTCTTTAGATGCAGTTTTGTGCGCCTTGCAGTCAGCTTGGGGTGTGAGACAAAATCACCTAGGAGACCCCCTTTACGGGTTGCCAGGGCAAATGGATAAGCTTGAGGGTTGGATTCTTACTTGCTAAGACCTGCGCATTCGCCACAGACTGAACAGTTTGGATTTTTTTTGTAAATGATCTCGGACCATTTAAACTGGGTTGCGTTAAAAAGTGACAGCCTACCGATGAGGGGTTGTCCAGTTTGCATGATGAAATTTAGGGCCTGCGCAGCTTGAGCGGCTCCAATGATGCCCACCAAGGGTGCAAATACCCCCATGGTTGCGCAACTGTCCTCAACAGGTGCGTCCTCAGGGGGGAACAAACAAGCATAACAAGGGGAGTCGTCAAGACGCGTATCAAAACAAGTTAGTTGCCCGTCCATCTTAAGTGCAGATCCACTCACAAGAGGGGTCTTGTGGGCTGCACATACGGCGTTGATCATATGTCTGGTCTCAAAGTTATCGGTGCAGTCTAAGACGACTTGCACGCCCCCGTCCGTGCTTAATAGTTTACCGAGCAACTCGCTCGTACATTTTTGTGGGTATTGATGAGTGCAAACGTTTGAGTTGATAGATTGAATGAAATCGGCAAGCGAGCTTACTTTGGATTGCCCCACCCGGCTAGTGGTATGTGCAATTTGCCTTTGAAGGTTAGTGAGGTCGACAACGTCATCATCGATAAGGCAGACGTGACCTACACCTGAGGAGGCCAAGAAGGCTGCAGCTGAACAACCCAACCCTCCGGCGCCTACGATAACTACACGACTCCTGAGTAATTTCTCTTGTCCCTCTATGCCGATTTCGCTTAGTAAGATGTGGCGCGAGTAGCGCAACAGCTCATCATCGTTCAACTCGGATTACTCCTTTTTCTCAGCCGGGCGCTCAATCTGCGTTTTACTGACCACAACTGTGAGACCTTTGAGTCGGTTAAGAGCTTGTTGAAGTTGGAAGTCTTGGGCTGAGCCAAACTCAGGAGGGCGTCTCTCGGCGACTGGTTTTATGGACTCCTCTTCTAGCTTTTGTATCGCCAGCTCTTTGGCTTT
>DAIUEA010000049.1:0-2994 GCA_036845365.1 Limnohabitans sp.
ACTTCCAAACAAAGGAACTGCTAAGGATCATTTGATAGAAAAATAGGAAATAGGAGCAATAGTAGCAATAGGAACAATATCTGTACCCCTTGAATAACACACCCTCTAATGATCCATCTGGTTTATCCCCACCAAAACAAGATTTCTGCGCCCAATGTCATTGGGTACAAGTTAATTGAGTTTTTGTCTCAAAGTCAACCAGTGCGCGCCTATAACTGGGACGAGTTTAGAACCATAATTCCCAGCCCTGGTGATGTGTTGATTGGACACGTGTGTCCAGCGCCTTTCACAGTTATGCAAAGAGCGCTTAAAGAGCGCGGGTGGCATAAAAAAATAATCATGCAACCCTACAACGAAGACGTGAGACAAATTGGATTCTTAGATGCACATATTGATGAATGCGACGCGTTTTTAGCGATCACGGGCAAATACTGGTTTGACCGAGTGGCAAGCACTGCGTTTGCACACTGGCGACCTAAGATGATTCACTTGGATTTAGCTGTGGACCGGGAGCAGTTCCCTTACCTTAAAACCACTTTCAACAAAGAGGGCGAGAGAAAGTTTCTTTACATCGGAAATGACCGTCCGGGGAAAAATCTCAATTACTTAGAAGAGATTTTTGAAAAATTACCAAGTATTCAGATCCACACCATTGGCAAAATACCAAGTAGCCGCAAATTCATCAACCATGGGTATCTAAACTTTAAAGAAAAGGAAAGTCAGGCGCTTTTGGATGAATTTGACTTCATGATTACTGTTGGGAACGCCGATGCCAACCCAACCACGGTGCTCGAGAGTATGAGCTGGGGTCTGATACCCATTTGTACGCCTACAAGTGGGTATGTAAATGAAAAGGGAATCGTAAACGTCCCTCTTGGTAATGCACAGGCCGCGAGAGACATCATCGAATCATTGAACTTAATGCCGCAGAGTGAGCTCAGCCGCCTGCAAATTGCAGGACAAAAAGCGCTAAAAGACAACTACAACTGGCCAAGATTCTTAAATACAGTTAAGGAGCAGATTGAGTTGAATGGCTTAAAAACACAGAATAACATTAACAAAAGAGCGGATTCTGTTATCGGAAGAGACTATTTACAGCTTTGCAAGTTCTCAATCAAAGCCATATTGAAAAATATTGAGAGGAAATGGACTATGCAATGATGTCCAGGGTCCTCAGAGCTAGCTAGAAAGGGCGAACGAGGGATACTTCTAAGCGTTGCTTTTAAGTGTTATTTATAAGTGTTATTTATAAGTGCAATTTGTGAGCGCTGATCTCAGAGCATACTGTCCATAACAGATGACTAGCTCATCCAGGTCTTTGATTTAACTATTTCATTGATCCAAAGAGACGTCTTGCCTTACAAACACAAAGTTAGAAAACTGGAAAATATTTACCTCAGCCAGCTTAGGGTTTCGACGAATTAACCCGTGGTCGTAAGGTAACATTTGAAACACTTTGTAGTTTTTCAAGATTTTAGAAAAAGAATAAATAGACTGAGACTTGAACAATTGATGATGGTTGAATTCAATTTGAATAAATTTAGGTCTGTACTTAGTGATAGTGTTTGCAGCACCCATTAAAACTTCATACTCAAAACCTTCAGTATCAATTTTTAATAAATCTATCTCGGTAAATTTTGGATCGAAATCTTCAAAAAAATGATCCAACGTATTGACTTTTACTTTGATCGAATTGGTGTTGTTTCTGGATACGTAATCGATTTCGTTAATTTCCTTGCTAAAAGAAGCAAATTCCGAGACTTCCCCACCAAAATTCAAATCTAAAAGGGCAGCTTCAGCACCAATCCCCTGATTAACGGGAATTAGGCGATCCCTGTATTGATCTTTGAGCTGGACTAAAGCTTCGAAAGCTTTGGGTAGCGGCTCAAAGGCAATGACGACCGCATTGGTTTGTTGTAATAAACTGGCTGAGTAGTTCCCAACATTTGCGCCCACGTCAACGCAGAGTTTGGGCTCGAATCTTTTGAGTAACTTGATGAAGTGAAGCTCTCCACTTGCCTGTGGACTTGCGAAATTGTTATACCCTAAACTGCGTAAAGTAAGTTTAAAAAGGAGTAGATTAAATTGCTGAAAAGACTTTCTGGCAAAAATCAACAGATAAAGTTTCAAAGCTGTATTAAAAATAAAATGCATTGTGAGTTTCAGTTGAGTTGATCTTCTATGAACATTGTTATTTATGGGTTTACTCGCATCAGCAATTACTAAGCCCACTAAATGTAGAGTAAAAAGCGGCTTAAGTATTTGAAAAACTATTGATCTTTGAAAAATAAGTTATTCTCAAAAATCAAACACCATTATAGATTCGGGAATTTCTCTGTTTTAAAGGCTTGTTTAGCTTTATATTGATCTTTAAATCGCCTGAAATCATACCTCACCCAGGTATTCTTGACTCATTAAATATACTGCAATCCAAACTGCGAACGATCAGTCCTCATTCATACGGATCAACCACTTTTGCCCTAACTAGACTTCGCTTATGAAGTGCCTTGAGCAGGTGATCTATCGGCCATAATACGTTTTTTAGTGAAACTATGCTGCATAAAATATTTCAGGCTTATAAAGACTTAATAGACAGCGCTACTGCAAAATTAGTGATGGCCAATAGCCTATGGATATTGGCAGAGAAAGTCTTACGCGCTCTACTGGGTCTGTTGGTTGGAGCCTGGGTGGCTAGATACCTAGGCCCCCAAGACTTTGGAGAACTGGCCTACGTGATCTCTTTCATCGCTTTTTTTCAAGCCATCGTGGGATTAGGCGCCGACGGAGTGGTTGTTAGAGAGATCTCAATCCATAAAGCAAAAGCAGGAGAGATGCTAGGTACCGTCTTTTGTCTTCGCCTCGCAGCAGGCTTAATTTGTTGGCTTTTGGCTCTCCTGGGGGTTGTTTTAGAAAATGGATTCAATAGCTCACTCGTTACTTTGGTGTTCTTTGTAGGTTTAACTCTGGTTTTTCAGCCCGCGGACACCATAGACC
>DAIUEA010000049.1:3004-9589 GCA_036845365.1 Limnohabitans sp.
CCATAGACCTGTGGTTTCAAAGCCAAAGTCAAAGCAAGCGTGCAGTTTATGCAAAATTAGTCACTCAACTTGTCTCCAATGCGGTCAAAGTCGCGCTGATTTTGACTTCTATGCCCCTTGTTGCGTTTGCTGTTGTTGCGGCTCTTGAGGGCATGATCACAGCGATTGGTCTGATCGTGGTCTACAAAAGCTTTAAAACCGACACCAGATGGATTTTCTTAAAACAGACTGGCATTAAGCTCCTAAAAGAATCTTGGCCTTACGTTATGAGCGGACTGTCAGTTGCCATATACATGCGAATAGACCAAGTCATGATTAGGAATATGCTGGGCTCAGCTCAGCTCGGCATTTACGCTGTTGCAGTGCCGTTATCCCAAGTTTGGTTTGTTTTGCCCATGTCCTTGGCCACAAGCCTTGCGCCCTATTTAGCGCGCAAAAAGACCATAGGGGAAGCTGCTTATTACGCATTTCTTCTAAAGATTTTTAGGTTTTTTGGTCTCACTGCGCTACTCATTTCACTTTTCATGTACGCTGGTTCAGACTACATTGTTCGGTTTTTATACGGAGAGGCCTACAAGGATGCCTCTTTAATACTAGGAATCCACATTTTTTCATGTGTTTTTGTATTCCAAGCACTTGCCCAGTCCCTGTGGATTGTTAATGAGGGCAAGGGGATTATTCAAACATATCAAACTTTGGTAGGCGCGTTCACCGCATTAATCTTGAACTATTTGTTAATTCCGCTATACGGAATTAACGGGGCTGCAGTTACAGCTGTTTTGTCCTATGCAATGGCCGGTGTATTTAGTAATATCTTTCTTGCACCTAAGATATTTAGGATGCAATTTGGGCTACCAGTTGGCAAGTAACAAGTAATTTAACCTATTTTTTGCGCTCAAAACCTCTTCTAAATCATTCAAGCAGCTCTTTGATCACATCACAAGGTTAGATTGCAGCAAATGCTTTTCTGGCTCTCTTAAATACCTTGTACAGGCCTAAAGCAATAACGAATTTTCTGACATAGATTTTGAACACTTCAGGCTTTATTTTTTTTAGATAAAAGAGATTGTCTGCGCCCACATTTATCTCAAATACCCTGTTGGGCTTTAGATTTTCGACCTCCAAAGTTCCGTATTCGGTAAAGTGATTCTCATCCTCTTTGTTGGCATGAGCTCCCTCGGCTCCGATGTTTGAGATGAGATTGGCAAATGGTTTTATTGATTTTCCTGCGTGCTTTAACAGAGTGTAGGTCCACTGATAGTCCCATGTGTCAACCCAGCCCTCCTTTACCAAATCAAAACTATCCGCATAATAGGTTAAAGCATAGGACGGGATTTTGTCCCGATAGGCGCCCAAGACCTTGTCCTGTGGCCAATCTTTTAAACGAAGGTCATAAAGATTCCAGCATTCTCGCCAAGTGGCCCACCCCCAAACATGAGACACATTAGAGAAGAAGTACTCATCGCTTTTAACGTTTGCGCCAAACGGGTTGTAGCCACATACCATCATGACGTGTTTGTCGTCTTTGTGACTTTGTAGGGCAAAATCACAAAAAGGGAAAAAACTTGGCGACGGCAGAACATCATCCTCCAAAATGATGCCCTGCTCCTCTTGGTCGAAAAACCAAGAAATCCCGCTAGAGACGCTGCCTTTACAACCCAAGTTTTCATCTCTGAACAACGTCTTTACTTCACACTCCCAATCAACAGAGGTTGCGATTCGGCGAGTTTCGCTGCACAAAAACGCCTCGTTGGGTAGATGCTTCCTGGGACCGTCCGCCACCACATAAAGGCGCGGAGGCTTGGCCTGTCTAATTGCCTCAAAAACAGTTGCCGTGGTTTGAGGGCGATTAAAAACCAGAAACAAAATTGGATTTTGCATGCGCAGTTGTGCTTAATGGAATTTCAATGGAGTTTCAAAATAAGATAGATTTTTTTACTTACTATTTGTGAATCATTAAGAAAGACATAACTTCTTCATTAAACGATATTTTTAAAATACGCGATCGTACTCTTAAGTCCCTCATCCAACTCCGTCTTGGGCTCCCAGTTTAGGGCGGACTTAGCAAGCTCAATGTTGGGCTTGCGCTGCTTTGGGTCATCTTGGGGAAGGGGCAAATGAATAATCTTAGATCTACTCTCGGTTAACTTTATGATGTGACTGGCAAGCTCTAACATCGTAAATTCATTAGGGTTTCCAATATTAACAGGACCCGTAAACTCTTTGTCTGCATTCATCATACGAACCATGGCCTCTATGAGATCGTCCACATAACAAAAGCTTCTCGTTTGAGATCCGTCTCCGTAAATAGTAATATCCTCTCCCTTTAATGCTTGAACAATAAAGTTACTGACGACTCGCCCATCATTGGGATGCATTTTGGGGCCGTAGGTGTTAAATATTCGAACCACTTTAATTTCTAATTCGTGCTGCCTGTGGTAATCGAAGAACAATGTTTCTGCGCATCGTTTGCCCTCGTCGTAGCAGGAACGAATCCCGATCGGATTGACTTTGCCCCAGTAAGACTCGGGTTGGGGGTGGACCTCTGGGTCCCCGTAAACTTCACTGGTCGAGGCTTGCAAAATTCTAGCCTTAAGCCTCTTCGCAAGCCCTAGCATGTTAATTGCCCCGTGAACACTGGTCTTTGTGGTCTGCACGGGATCGTGCTGATAGTGAACTGGGCTTGCCGGACAAGCTAGGTTGTATATTTGGTCCACTTCAACGTACAAAGGAAACGTAACGTCGTGTCTCATTAGCTCAAAGTTTGGTTTAGACAGCAGATGCGCAATATTGGATTTTGAGCCTGTGAAAAAATTATCAACACAAAGCACATCCTCCCCCGCATTGACCAAACGTTCACATAAATGACTACCTAAAAAACCTGCGCCACCGGTCACTAATATTTTTTTTGTCATTGATGTTTAACTTTCTTACTTTAAAAGTGAAATGGATTGGTCCACACGATTATTGTAATTTAAAGATAAGACTGGACTCTTGATGGCTTAGGTTCATGCACTACATATGCAGAGGAAACCCAACTCAACCGACTTAGTATGGATTCAGCTTCTAATACGAGCTCAGTCACTGTCGAGTCAGTTCTAGCTCAACGGTTTAGACCTAATTTTTTATAAACCTGAAGCGTCTCAAAATTACTCTTATTCCAGGAGAAATTGACAGCATTGGCCTTCCCCTCAGCAACAATATCCCCTCTTTTACTTGACAAGGTGCCAAGCACTGCCTGAGCCAAGAGCGTTGGGTCTTCGACGGGCACCATTTGCAAGGCAGCCCCCCCAATCTCTACAATTGATTTGCAATTGATGCTCACAACTGGGCAACCTGCCCTCATGGCTTCTAAGACGGGTATTCCAAAACCTTCATACCTCGACGGATAAAACAAACAAGCCGCCTTGTTGTAGAGCGTATTAAGCTCCTCATCCGTCGTAAAACCCATGTGTTTTACTCTGGAAGTGACGTTATCTGAAAAGCCCTCAAACTCAGACCCTGCAAAGCTCCCCCCCCCTACGCAACGCATCTCAAATTCAGGTAGCTCTGCCAGTGTTTGAAGTGCGAGCTTAAAGTTTTTATACCCTCCCCTTAAGCCCACAAAAAGTATAAATGGGCGCTCCACCAACCCATTGAAATCACCGCCTAGCGAAATGGGCTTGAAAATCTCAGAGACACCAGGGTATACAACGCTTGCAGTTTGATCTCCTCTTAATCCCACAAAATCAACTAAATCCTCAAGCGTTGTCTTGGAATTGCAGATAACAGATTGAGCTCTTTTAATGGCAGCGTTTTTTTGCATCGTATGAACCCACCTGGCAGGCCCCTTCCTGTAGCGCTCATACATAAAATCATAAACAGTCAGGACACTTGTGACGCTGCGGTTTGTGGGAACTCTGTAGTAGCTTGAGTGGTACAGGTTTATGCTTGAAGTGGAAGAACTAGAAGAACTCGAAGAGCTCGGCTCAAACTCGGGAGTATTAATTTGACAAGACCTATAACGCTCGAGCGCTCTGGGGTGGCGCACTGAGGTTTTAACTGCCCCTGCCCCTTCACCCCGCTTTGGGTCTAGGCATTGATCTAACTCTTGAAGGCTTTGCCCGTCAATTAAATGGTGCGTGGCAACATTATGAAGATCTAGATAATTTAATAAAGATCTAAAAATAACGCTGATGCCTCCCGCTCTTTGAAGAGTAAAGATAATTCCGTCAACACACAACATCAAAAGTCTTTGGTTAACATGTTTTCAATGATCTGGTCTAGCTTTGTGTTGGCGCTCCAGCCCAGCAATTCCCGAGCCTTAGAGGCATTGGCCTTACTCACCATAAGCTCGGTGGGTCTCATAAACTCGGCAGACTGGTCCACGTGATCTCTCCAGTTGAGACCTAGTTTGTCAAAAGCAATTTGAACAAACTCTTTGAGCGAGTGGGTCTGCCCGGTTGCAATGATGAAGTCTTGAGCTTTGGGTTGTTGAAGCATCAACCACATGGCCTCAACATACTCCGGAGCCCAACCCCAGTCACGGGAGATATCTAAGTTACCCAACACGAGTCTTTCGTTGGAGCCTTGGTGTATTCTTTTGGCCGCTTGAATGATCTTTTGGGTCACAAAACGCTTTGGACGAAGTGGAGATTCGTGGTTGAACAAAATACCCGTACACCCAAATATGCCGTAAGCATCTCTGTAATTGTTGACCAACCAATACGCAGATGCTTTAGCCAATGCGTAAGGGCTCTGGGGTATGAAGGGGGTTTGCTCGCTTGCGGCTAACCCGTGTGTATTTCCAAAGCTCTCGCTAGAGCCTGCATTGTAAAACTTTGCAGGTTTATCAAGCAGCTTACAAGCCTCCAGCATATTGAGAGTGCCAATTACTGAGCTTTGAATGGTTTCTGCGGGTAACTCAAACGACAATCCAACAGAAGATTGACCCGCCAGATAGTAAACCTCATCTGGACTGGCTTTTTTAAGCGCAATGAATACGCTCTTGAAATCCTCAGGCTGTATAGAGATTGTTTTAACCTCTGAGGCCACACCCAGTAACTTTAAGTTATTGAAACTTGCCCCCTGAGCGTCTCTGGAGGAACCCCATACTGTGTAGCCTTTTGATATTAAAAAACGAGCCAAGTACGCGCCGTCTTGACCGCCTACGCCGCAAATTAAAGCTGTTTTTTGAGTCATCTAGTTAATTTGATCTTTTGATAGTCTGGAGGTCTTAGAGGACTAAAAATTGGGCACGAGATACAGTTAAAGTACGGGAAAAATTGGGAAGATAATGGGAGGATCTTGATAAGAAATATTGTAATTTGCACGTCTTGAAACCATTTTAACAGAGCCGGAACGTGCTTCTGATAAGATGCCATCTCTTAAGATGCATCTCATAAGATACATCTCATAACATGCATCTTTAAACATGCGCCCAATAGTCAGGTCAACGAGCGATTTGAAATCAAAAAAATCTTTTAGCCGGTAAATTAATTCAATTCTTCCGCTCCTTCCCACCCGATTAATCTGACCCTAACGCTTTTGCCCTTTATCTTACCCTGGGTGAGTCTTTTTACCGCCTCTTTGCCAATTTCAGAGTCCACGGCCACATAGGTGGAGAATTCATTGACATTAATTTTCCCTACCTGTTCTTTACTAAATCCTGCCTCTCCCGTTAAAGCCCCAAGCACATCGCCGGCGCGGATCTTCTCCTTTCGGCCCCCAACGATCTGCAAGGTCACCATAGGGGCAGGGTTAGGCCGGCCTTTTAAGCTAGTTTGGTTTATCTTTAAATCCTTAACTTGGATCCAGTTGGACTCTCGTCCCTGAGCCTCCTCAATCCTTCCAATAAATCCCATCTCATCCATACTGGCGAGCGTAATAGCCCGCCCCGTAGCCCCAGCTCTAGCAGTTCGCCCAATGCGGTGAATGTGTATTTGAGGATCTGGACTTACAGACGCGTTGATGACTGAGGCGAGATCTGCAACATCAAGCCCCCTAGCCGCCACATCCGTTGCAACCAACACATTGCAACTGCGGTTGGCAAACTGCACCATCACCTGATCTCGCTCTCTTTGTTCTAGCTCGCCGTACAACGCAGCAGCGCTAAAGCCTTGAGCCCTCAAATAAGTGACGAGTTGCCTACATTGTTGCTTGGTGTTGCAAAATACCAAAGTACTCTCGGGTTTGTAATGCAATAGAATTTTCTCAACTGCAACAAAACGCTCAGAATCCTCAATTTCAATGTAAATTTGCTCAAGTGTGCTTAGGTCATGCTGTGACTGAACTTTAACGGTCGAGGGGTTGGTCATAAACTGAGAGGCTAATTTGTCTATGCCCTCTGGATAAGTTGCCGAGAAAAGCAGGGTCTGTCTTTTGACCGCGCAGCTCTTAATTACCTTAGCTATATCATCAAAAAATCCCATATCAAGCATTCGGTCCGCCTCGTCCAGAACCAAAGTCTGAACAGCTCCCAAATGAAGGGACTCTCGCTCTAAGTGGTCCAATATCCTGCCAGGGGTACCCACCACCACGTGCGCTCCGTGGAGCAGGCTCTGTGTTTGAGCCCTCAGGGCTACACCACCACATAAAGTGATCACC
>DAIUEA010000050.1:0-9542 GCA_036845365.1 Limnohabitans sp.
ACCCACCTCTGTTTTGACCCCTCAGGCTGTGGAGAAGTTATTCGTAGTTTTAAAGCGGTTGGCCGCAAATGGATGCAGCATTTTGTACATCAGCCACAAATTGCACGAAATTAGGTCCCTGTGTGACACATGCACTGTGATGCGAGCAGGTCGTGTGAGCGGAGTTTGCAAGCCAGCACTGGAGTCAAATGAGTCGTTAAGTCGTTTAATGATCGGCGCTGAGCCCATCAGCATTAAGTCCCACCATCATTTGCCGGGTCAAACCCTTTTACGCACCGCCTCCCTGAGCTTGAAAAAAAGTGATCAATACGGAATAGATCTAGTCGATATCAATATCGAGCTCAAAGGGGGCGAGATTTTAGGTATTGCTGGGGTATCTGGAAATGGTCAAAGGGAGTTGATTGATGCGCTCTGCGGGGAGGATACTAGGGCATCCCCGGGTAGTGTCTTTTTAAAAGACCACGACGCTGGTGCGCTTGGGCCCAAAGGGCGAAGAGAGCTAGGTCTGCATTTTGTGCCCGAAGAGCGTTTGGGTAGGGGTGCAGTTCCTGGACTGAGTCTTGCGCATAACGTGCTTTTAACCAGACAGGAGTGCGTCAACAAGTGGGGCTGGATTCATGAGTCCGAATTGGAAAATCAAGCGGCTCAGATAATTTCATCTTTTAACGTTAAAGCAAGTGGACCTCAAGCATTGGCGGCTTCGCTGTCTGGGGGTAATTTACAGAAATTTATCGTTGGCCGCGAGATCGATGCGAGTCCAGATGTGTTAATAATTTGTCAACCCACGTGGGGCGTTGATGTGGGGGCTGCTGCATTGATACACAATCAGTTATTTAGACTCAAGGACGAGGGTCGAGCAGTGCTAGTGGTGAGTGAGGAGCTTGATGAGTTAATGGAAATTTGTGACCGAATTCAAGTCCTGTCTCAGGGCAAACTATCGCCTTCACTGGACAAAAAAGATACCAGCAAAGAACAAATAGGTTCTTGGATGAGTGGTTTGTGGGGTAGCGGTCAAAGCCCTGATGGTGGCTCTTTAGGCTATGTAGACTCTGTAGGCTCTTTCTGATGTTGAAGTTAGAGCAGCGACCAACCCCCTCTCAGTACTGGAGCGTTGCCTCGCCCGTCATGTCTTTGTTCATCACAGTGATTCTTGGGGCCTGTCTTTTTATATTGCTTGATAAAGATCCCGTAAAAGGGCTGTTGGTTTTTTTCTGGGAGCCCTTGAAAAGTGGCTACGCAATCAGCGAGTTAATGGTAAAAGCAATTCCGTTGTTGATTATTGCAACTGGTTTATCGGTTTGTTTTAGATCCAATGTTTGGAACATTGGAGCTGAAGGTCAATTTGTTTTAGGCGCAATATGCGCCTCTGGGGTGGCACTTCTTGCTGAGAAGGGCGCCTCCTCTTGGATTTTGGTTCCGATTATTTTGTCGGGAATCTTAGGGGGAATGATTTGGGCAGGTGTCACCGCGCTGCTGAAAGATAGATTCAACACCAGTGAGATTTTAGTCAGTTTGATGTTGGTGTATGTAGCGATCATGCTGCTTAATTTTTTGGTTTACGGTCCTTGGAAAGATCCAAACGGTTATAACTTTCCGCAGACTAAAACCTTTGACGCTGCGACCCAGATTCCCCGACTTTTTAAAGGATCAAGGGTCAACGTGGGGATATTTGCGGCCTTAGCAGGTTCTTTGAGTTTATGGATATTTTTATTTAAAACCAAAATGGGTTTTGCGCTAAGAGTGGGCGGTTTAGCTCCAAACGCCGCGCGTTACGCTGGCTTTTCACCGAGCAAAGCGTTGTGGGCTGCGCTGCTCACCTCAGGCGGCGCCAGCGGTCTGGCTGGCGCATTGGAGGTGGTTGGGCCCGTTGGACAATTAACCCCTTTTATCCCAGTTGGTTACGGATTCGCTGCGATCATTGTGGCATTTGTGGGCCGCTTGCACCCAATTGGGATGGTCTTCTCGTCTTTGCTGATGAGCATGCTCTATATTGGTGGAGAGTTGGCCCAGTCAAGGCTTGGTCTACCCAAGTCTCTGACGGGAGTTTTTCAGGGACTTCTTTTATTTACTCTACTGGCGTGCGATGTTTTCATTGCTCATAAAATAAAATACAAGACTCCCTTTACTCCTCTAAGTCAACCCAGACCTTAAAAGGCTCAATTTAATGGATACATACGCCCTTTTAATTGCATCGACTTTGAACGCTGGGACGGTTCTTGCGATTGCATCGCTTGGACTTTTAGTGAACGAGCGGGTTGGGATCGTCAACTTAGGGGCTGAGGGCATGATGCTTTGTGCGGCAATTGCTGGCTTTGCGACCACAGTGCATACGGGAAGTGATGTGTTGGGTTTTCTAGCCGGAGCGGGGTCAGGTGCCCTTATGGCCTTAATTTTTGGACTGCTTGTGATCTACTTGAACACAAATCAATACGCAACAGGTTTAGCGCTGAGTCTTTTTGGTGCAGGCTTTTCAGCTTTTGTGGGCGTGAACTACGTTCAGGCTAAATTAGAAGACCGGATGCACTATGGCGTGCCTGGTTTAGAGGACATTCCCCTGATAGGACCCGCATTTTTTCAGCAGCATCCGTTGGTGTACGGGACGATTATTTTTGCCGTTATTTTGGTATTTTTCTTCAACAAGACCAAGGCCGGGCTCATTGTGCGAAGTGTGGGGGAGTCCCCCGAGTCAGCTCACGCCCTGGGTTATAAAGTTAGAACCATTAGACTTTGGGCGGTCATAGCAGGGGGAGCTCTTTGTGGTCTGTCTGGGGCGTATATCTCTATCGTCTACACCCCGCTTTGGGTCGAAGGCATGGTGGCTGGTAAAGGTTGGATAGCGCTTGCGCTCACCACCTTTGCCACTTGGAGGCCTATGAGAGTGCTCCTAGGTGCTTATTTGTTTGGAGGCGTGACGATGTTGCAGTTTCATCTTCAATCCATTGGTATAGATGTTGCTAGCAAACTGCTGAGTATGCTACCGTATCTCGCCACAATTGTCGTTTTGGCATTGATCTCTAGAAATCCTTTATGGATTAGAATTAATATGCCCGCATCAATTGGAAAGCCTTTTTATCCTGGTAATTGAGTTGTTTTTTTATAAAGGAAATGTAGATGACTGATTTATTCAAACGCAGATGGATTCAATCCGCAGCAGTCTTGAGCGTGGCCGTTTCGGCTTTGGTTGCTTGTGGCAAAAAAGAGGAGGAAAAAAAGGAGGTGCAATCTGCCCAGGCAGTGAAGACCGAGCCTTTAAAAATTGCTTTTGCTTACGTAGGTCCCGTTGGGGATGGAGGATGGACTTATGCGCATGACAATGGGCGCAAAGCTTTGGAAAAAGAATTTGGGGATAAGGTGACCACATCATTTGTTGAGAATGTTCCTGAGTCAGCAGACGCTGAACGCGTCATACGTGATTTGGCGAGTCAAGGAAATAAGTTGATATTTGGAACGACATTTGGCTACATGGAGCCCATGCTTAAAGTAGTGCCCGACTTTAAAGATGTTAAGTTTGAGCATGCTACGGGTTACAAGCAAGCTGAGAACATGAGGACATACGACAGCCGCACTTATGAGGGCGCCTATATGGCTGGTGTGATTGCGGGTAAGATGACTAAGAGCAACACCCTTGGCGTGGTCGCCTCCGTGCCCATCCCAGAAGTTATTCGCAACATCAACAGCTTTACACTCGGCGCACAATCGAGTAACCCTAAAATTAAGACCAAAGTGGTTTGGGTGAACGAGTGGTTTAACCCGCCAAAGGAAACAGAAGCGGCAACTTCCCTGATCAACTCTGGTGCTGACATACTCTTTCAAAACACGGACTCCCCCGCAGTCCTAAAAACTGCAGAGTCAAAAGGCAAGCGTGCATTTGGATGGGATTCTGACATGACCGCGTACGGCCCTAAAGCTCATTTGGCCTCGTCCATTATCAACTGGGGTCCTTATTACATCAAAGCAACCCAAGAGGCCTTGGACGGGAAATGGCAAGGCGGTGGACACTCTTGGTGGGGAGTTAAAGAAGGTGCAATTGACATCGTATCCATCGCAGCAGACGTGCCCGCAGATACAAAAGCTAAAATTGATGAAGTCAAAAATGGCTTAAAGAACGGTTCGTTTGCAATTTGGAAAGGCCCACTTGTGGACAACAGCGGCAAAACGATCTTAAAGGCCGATGAGGTTGGAGACGATAAATTTATGTCTGGCATCAACTTCTACGTTAAAGGCGTGGAGGGGAAAGTCCCAGGAAGCGATAAAAAGTGAAGCTTATAAATTATCTAGTGAACCACATACCCTCCTAGTCGTGTGAGCTAGGTGATTTCTTGAATGCCCTTGAATTTTAAAAATTCAAGGGCTTTTCTACGAATGAATGAGGAATTAATTTTTTTGAGCCCTATTGAGTCTCAGTGATTTAACACTTTTCTTTGGACGAGTGGGTAACAATGTAAACTTGTGCCCTAACTAATTTTTAAATCTTCATCATGTACCCAGTACGCCCAGTACACCCACTACAACCAGTGCGAGCAGTTGAGCAAAACCGCTTACCCGATCTCCTTAAGTCAATGCCCAAGGCGGAGTTGCACATCCACATAGAAGGCTCGCTTGAGCCGGAGTTGATTTTTAAACTCGCCAAACGCAACCACGTTGCTATTGCCTACGCATCCGTTGAGGAGCTTAGGTCGGCGTACGCTTTTTCGAACCTACAAACATTCTTAGATATCTACTACGCAGGCGCCAGCGTTTTGCTAAAGGAGGAAGATTTCTATGAAATGGCATGGGAGTACTTTCTCAAGGCTGCCAGCGAGAACGTAGTTCACGCTGAAATTTTCTTTGATCCACAGACTCACACCTCTCGTGGTGTAAGCATAAAAACGGTCATCGAAGGCCTAAGCCGCGCTTGCAGGGATGCCGCCTCAAAGCTTCAAATCTCTTCTGCCTTGATTTTGTGTTTTTTAAGGCATCTAAGCGAGCGAGAGGCTTTTGAAACCTTGGAGGAGGCGTTGCCCTATAAGGAGCATTTTGTGGGCGTTGGGTTGGATTCCAGCGAGCTGGGACACCCGCCCGAGAAGTTTGCAAAGGTATTTGCAAAATGCAAAGATTTGGGCCTACATTTGGTTGCCCACGCAGGTGAGGAGGGGCCAACCGAGTACATTTGGTCCGCACTTAAGACACTAGGAGTTGAGAGAATAGATCACGGAGTTCAGTCACTCAAAGATCCTGATCTAATTAAATATTTGTCCTCTACACGCATTCCTTTGACCGTTTGCCCCCTCTCAAACGTAAAGCTCAAAGTGTTTGCCCATTTATCAGAACATAACATTGCACAAATGCTTGAGGAGGGTCTTTGTGTGACGATTAATTCGGACGATCCAGCCTATTTTGGGGGCTATATCAACCAAAATTTCTTAGCAACTTTTGAAGCTTTGGGGCTGAATGCGGGTCATGCTTACTCTTTCGCTCATAACAGTTTTGAGGCAAGTTTTGCAAGTCCGTTACAAAAACAGGACTGGTACCGAGCGCTTGATCTTTGTTTTAAAAATTTTGAGTAAAAAGAGTAATTACTTGGGCCGGAAAACCTTTTGAATCCGTATGAACACAAGATTTAATTGATCTTTTCTCTTTTTTTCTAAGAGTCGAAATGACTTGTGACCTCTCCCGCTCTCGCCTTGATGGCATGGTCGATCCGCGCCACCATGGTCTAAGCTCGAAGCCTCCCTTGCCTCCATCTTCGCTAAACCACCCCAAGCCTATTTAGAAAACACACTATTATTGACTTGGATTAAGCATCAAATTAGGGGCGTAGACTGAACCGCTCATCTTATCTTTAACTTCATCTGCTATGAGATTGGCAGTTATAGCTGATAGTGTCCACCCTAAGTGACCATGCCCCGTGTTGTAGAACACATTAGAGAACTGTCCCGCCCCAACTTTGGGTAGCATATTGGGCATCATTGGTCTTAGTCCCGCCCAGGGGACCACGGAATTTGTTTTGATGTTGGGAAAGCATGCATTTACCCAATCAACCAGTGGCAAAATCCTGTCTGCTCTGATATCACGGTTGTATCCATTAAATTCAGCCGTTCCTGCAACTCTAAACCGATCTATCCCTAACCTACTCGTCACCAACTTGGACTCATCATCCAATAGGCTTAAGTTTGGAGCCCCCATTTGACTCACTTTGTCTACAAGATTAACTGTGATTGAGTATCCTTTAACTGGATAGATATTGACTCGGTCTCCAAGTTGAGCCGCAAATTTACGACTCTCAACTCCAGCGCAAACCACCACGGCATCGAATGTATGGGATAGGGTTTCCTTTTGGTGGGTAAGCACTGAGATATGTGCTTGCCCATTGATACTTTTAACAGATCTCACATTTTGGTCGTATAAAATTTGAGCACCGTGTCGCTCAGCAGCTGTAGCTAATCCACTTGTAAATTTATGTATGTCTCCCGTTGAGTCACTGTCTGTGTAATAGCCCCCGTAGAAATCCCCGCAAAGAGTGGGTTCAAGACTCCTCATCTCAGCTGGGGTGACCGCTGTGCGGGCTAATCCACCCTTTGCCAAGAGTTTGGATACCTTCGCCGCATGGTCAAACCCTTTTTTATCGCGGTATATGTGTAATATCCCAAGCCTCTTGAGGTCAAAGTCAATTCCCTCCTCTTGTGCCCAACTAAACAAATATTCTCTAGCCGCAATAGCAAGTCGGGCTGTTTCTATGGTGTTGCAGTTGTAGTTTGGCATGGCCATCATGAACTCTGCAAACCATGATAATTTATGCCAACTGGGTTTGGGGTTGATTAACAATGGGGCGTCTTTCTTTAGCATCCATTGGAGTCCCTTAAGGATATTGGAACTATGATTCCAGACCTCTGCGTTTGAGGCGGATAGCTGACCCCCATTGGCAAAGGAAGTTTCCATGGCTGCATAACGGTTTCGCTCGAAGAGCGTAACTTTTAATCCTCGTTTGACAAGGGCGTAAGCGGTCGTAACACCTGTGATACCCCCGCCAACAACAGCAATTGATTTCATATAAAGGTCTTTCAAAACGTCAAGGAGGTTGGGTAAACCAACGAAATGTTGGATTTACGCCCCTTCTGTTTTAGACCTGAGAGATTCTCTGCAACTGAGTTGTAGATTGCTCCTGCGGTGAGTAGATGGACGAAGTCACCTACTGCTCTTCAGAATTTTTTTCTGATAACGGTCCTTTAGCCTGAGAGTTTCCGGGGCGGTTGCTCCTTCGGCGCTGAATTTAAACAGTCTCTCCCGATATCAAAGTGGAATGCTATAAATCTACTTTAAAAACTCCTTTACCAGCGCTTTCCAAAAAATGGCACCTGTAGTAATAATGCTTTCACTAAATTCGTACTGTGGATTGTGCACCATGCAGGCCCCAACCGAGTCGCCATCTCCATTGCCTATTAAAAAATAGCATCCGGGAACTCTTTCCAGCATGAAAGCAAAATCCTCGCTTGCGCTTAATGCCTTTGTTTGTAGCTCAACCTTTGTGAGACCAAATTTTTCTAATGCCACTTTTCTAGCAAAATCAGTCTGCTCCTTGCTGTTGACTAAGACGCTGTAGCCAGGCGTCCAAGTAATTTGTGCCTCAACACCGTAACTATCAGCTTGGGCTCTAACCAATTGTTTGATTCTTTGCTCTAGCAGAGCTCTTAGCTTTGGATCTAGAGCTCGAACACTCAGTTCTAGTAAAGCACTTGCTGGAATTACGTTATTGGCTTGACCCGAGTGGACAGCTCCTACCGTAATGACTGCAGTTTGTTGGGGATCAACGTTGCGAGAAATGATTGTCTGTAATCCCATAATGATGGATGCTGCGGCCACTATGGGATCCGCTGCCACGTGCGGCATTGCACCGTGCCCTCCAATACCAATAATTTTGATACTGGCATAGTCACTTGATGCCATCATTGGTCCATCACGAAAAGCTAAAACTCCCTCCTCTAACCCTGGCATGTTGTGCATTGCAAAAACTGCGTCGCAGGGGAATAGCGTGAATAAATCATCCTCCATCATCCTTAATGCACCACCACCGCCTTCCTCCGCGGGTTGAAATATGAGATTCACAGTGCCATCAAAATCAAGATCTTCTGCAATAAGTTTTGCACCTGCTAATAAAGTTGCCGTGTGGCCGTCGTGCCCACAGGCGTGCATTACTCCATTTTTTTCACTTCTCCATTTCAGGGCACTCTCTTCATGGATGGGTAGGGCATCCATATCCGCGCGCAATCCGATACTTTTTGTGCTTTTCCCTCGTTTGAGGCTACCAACTACCCCAGTTTTACCTAATCCTGCCTTGACTGAGTATCCAAGTTGAATTAGTTTCTCTGTCACCAATTTTGCTGTACGGTATTCATCAAAACCTAATTCTGGATTTTTGTGAATGTCCCGCCTGATTTGGACGAACTCCTCAAGATCAAAGGGTGAAGTACTGGAATGATGAAGCATCTTATTGAGCTTGCAAGTTGATTGCTTTAGCAATTTCTCTAAACTGAGTAATACCGTCTGCATACGCTTTGCTGGCCTCTTGAAGCGATAAGGGTTTCGCAACCAATTGACTATTCGCCTCTAAACCGCTACGCACGCTCTGGTCGTTTAATGTGTCAGTCAAAGCCTTGTGAATGACTTGTACTATTTGCTCTGGAGTATCTTTTCTAACAAAATAGCCTGTCCATATGTTGAAGGTGAAATTTTTTAAGCTTTTGCTCTCTCCGATGGATGGATATTCTTTCAGTGATTCCAGCCTTTGACTGCTCAAAATGCTGAGAATCTTGAGTTTCCCCTGTTTTTGCAATTCTTCGTAAGCCTTCCCGTAGGGTGCCAAGAATATGTCAACCTGACCTCCAAGTAAATCTTGATTAGCAGGCGCAGATCCCTTGTAAGGAACATGGGTCATTGGAATATTTGTAACTTTCGACAAATGCTCTCCGAGCAAATGATAAAAAGATCCCGTTCCAACGCTTGCAAAGGTTACGGGACGTCCAGCAAGAGCCTCCTTTCGAGCGTAATCTAGGAACTCATCCACGTTATTGATAGGCAAATCTTTACGAGTTAAAAACGCAATTTGCGCTGTAGCAATCATTTGAATGAGTCGAAAATCTTCACTTTTTAGCTTGATTGCTGATATGGCCAAGGGAGCAAGTATCAATTCATTCGGTGAGCCTTGAAAAATGATTTGACCATCTGGGGGCGCGTTAAGTACTTTTTGGGCGGCTATTGACCCGCTGGCTCCACCTAAGTTGTCGACCAAAACGGTTTGTCCCATATTCTTGCCAAGGGACGTATTCACAGTGCGGGCGATTACGTCCGATAGCCCACCGGCTGGGTATGGGACGAGTAAAGTGACTGGCTTACTAGGGTAGTTTTGAGAAAACGCTGCGACACACAACAAGAGGGAAAAACAAATTCCTGAAATGAATTTAAATAAGAATTTCATCAAAACTCCTCGTAATTTTTTAAAATAATTGTCATCATAGAATGCAATTAATATAATGTCTAGTGCATTGTTATATATATTTACATAACAT
>DAIUEA010000051.1:0-9417 GCA_036845365.1 Limnohabitans sp.
AAGTTTGGCAGAGATTGGTATTCAACTTGAGTTCGAAGTCGTCGAATTGGAAAATCTCTACCTCCACTGGCGCGGCGGCGCCAAAGCGGATATGAACGCTGGCAAAGGTATTACGGGCATTAACTTGGGTTACGTCACAGCTGATCCCTTTCTTGGGATTACCCGCTTTGTCGATAGTCGTTACACCGCGCCCAACGGCGTGAACTGGGGTGGCTACAACAATCCAAAGATGGACAGCACTTTGGACACTTTGCGTAACAACTTTGACACCAAGGTGCAAGATGCCTTACTTGCTGAAGCTCATCAAACCATGGTTGACGATGCTTTGATGTTGTGGGTTGTGCACGATGTCAACCCACATGCTTTGTCACCCAAAGTGCAAGAGTTTGTGCAAGCACAACACTGGTTCCAAGATTTAACCACCATTCGCATGAAGTGATGTGGGTCTACATCCTCAAACGACTGCTGTATGCACTGCCCATTGCCTTAAGCGTTACGGTGATCTCCTTCATGCTGGTCTATCTTGCGCCAGGAGACCCGTTGAATGCCATAGCTCCTGCTGACGCGCCTGCTGATGTTATCCAGGCACTCAAAAGCGCTTATGGCCTAGACAAGCCAGTGCCGGTGCAGTACGGCCTGTGGGTCTGGCGTGCGGTGCACGGCGATTTAGGCACCTCAATTGCTTCTGGTCGCGCCGTACTCACAGAGGTGATGGGCGCTGTCAGCAACACCTTCATGCTCGCGACCATCGCCTCTTTGATGGGGGTAAGCATGGGCTGTGTTCTTGGTGCATTGGCGGGGTATCAACGCGGTAGCTTGACAGACAAGATTGCAACTACCTTTTCAGTTATTGGCGTGAGTATTCCGCACTACTGGCTGGGGTTGGTCTTAACAATTGTGTTCTCCATCAACTTAGGATGGTTACCTGCCATGGGCGCTGGTCCCGGTGGTTCCACTGAATGGGTATGGGACTTAGAACATATTCGCTTTTTGGTGCTACCAGCAATCACGCTGTGTGTGATCCCCATGGGCATCATCACACGCACAGTTAGGGCTTTGGTGGCAGATATGTTGGAGCAAGAGTTTGTTATTGCGCTGCGCGCTAGAGGATTAAGTAGCGTGGCTATTTTTAAACATATTGCTAAAAACACAGCACCCACCGTTTTAGCGGTAACGGGCTTACAAATTGGTTACTTGATGGGAGGCTCCATCCTGGTCGAGACCGTGTTTGCGTGGCCTGGCACTGGTTTTTTATTAAACACAGCCATCTTTCAACGCGATATTCCTTTACTACAGGGCACTTTACTCGTGCTTTGTATGATTTTTGTAGTATTGAACTTACTTGTCGATATCTTGCAACCTTTGATTGATCCTCGTATGGGTCGCACCTAAAAGGCAAGCACAGTGAGAGATCATACTCAACCCCCTCAATCCCCTCAAGCTCCTCAGGCCCCGCAAAGCGTTGGATATTGGCGCGCGGTACTGCGCCGTCTCAAGCACGAACCACTGGCCATGCTAAGTGCTGGTGTTTTATTGGTGCTTGTGATTTCAGCTGTATTTGCACCTTGGCTAGCTCCTGGCGATCCATTTAAAGCCAGCATGCTCAAGCGCTTGATGCCTATTGGCAGCCCTGGCTATTTACTGGGTAGCGACGAATTGGGACGCGATATGTTGACTCGCCTGATGTATGGCGCTCGTTTGTCTTTGGTAATGGGTGTCGTTCCTGTATTTTCTGCCTTTTGTATTGGAACCACCTTAGGTTTGTTTGCGGGCTACCTTGGTGGTCGCATCAATATGGTCATCATGCGTATCTTAGATATTTTTTATGCTTTCCCGTCTGTGCTATTGGCTGTTGCGATCTCTGGAGCACTTGGTCCAGGTTTTAGCAACAGCTTGATTGCACTGACATTGGTATTTGTTCCACAAATCGTGCGCGTGGCAGAGAGTGTGACCACACAGGTGCGTCAACTCGATTACATAGAAGCTGCGCGAATGAGCGGAGCTAATGCTTTTTCTATTATTCGCGTGCACGTTTTAGGTAGCGTGCTGGGCCCCGTGTTTGTCTACGCGACTGGGTTACTAAGTGTTAGCATGATCTTGGCATCAGGTTTGTCTTTTTTAGGTCTGGGTGTAAAACCACCAGAACCTGAGTGGGGGTTGATGCTCAACACTTTAAGATCTGCGATTTATAACAAGCCTTTTGTTGCAGCACTTCCAGGAGCGTTTATTTTTTTGACGTCCATCGCTTTCAACCTATTAGCTGACGGTGTACGCTCAGCTATGGATATCAAGAAATGATGAGCCAAGAATCTACTACCCCCCTCAACACGCAAGACCGCGGGGGTCCTGCGCAACCGATTCTTGTGGTGAACAATCTTAAAAAGTATTTCCCCGTCCGCAGTGGTCTCTTTGCTAGAGAAGGAAAGTTTGTTCACGCCGTGGACAACGTCAGCTTTTCTGTTGCAAAAGGCAAAACTTTGGGGATTGTGGGCGAATCGGGCTGCGGTAAATCTACAACTGCTAAATTAATTGCACGTTTGATCAACCCCGACAGCGGCAAGATGGTATTTGACGGAGACGGGGTGGCTGAGTACGGGGGTATTGCGCTCAAAGAGTTCCGTAAAAATCTGCAAATGGTTTTTCAAGACTCTTTTGCCTCACTTAATCCACGCTTGACAATTGAACAAACCACTGCCTATGGCCCCACAGTGCATGGAGTATCTAAGGCCCAAGCATTTGCTCAGGCCAGATCTTTGTTGCAAAGAGTTGGTCTATCACCTGAACAATTCGCCACACGTTACCCGCATGAGCTCTCTGGTGGGCAGCGACAACGCGTTAATATTGCGCGCGCCTTGGCTTATCAGCCGCGTTTAGTCATTCTGGATGAAGCAGTTGCAGCACTTGATAAATCGGTACAAGCCCAAGTCTTGAACCTGCTTCAAGAGCTTAAGAGCGAGAGACAACTGACTTATCTTTTTATCTCCCACGACTTGCATGTAGTGCATTACATGAGCGATGAAGTGATGGTCATGTATCTCGGCCAAGTTGTAGAAAAAGGCCCCGTTGAGCGAATATTTAGTCATGCTGCGCATCCCTACACACGAGCACTACTGTCGGCGATTCCGTCGATGGACCCAGCAAAACGGACATTAAAACCACCCCTGGAGGGCGATCCACCAAACCCCATTAATCCGCCTGCTGGGTGTCGTTTTCAAGACCGCTGTCCCCTAGTGAAAGACATCTGTCGCAGCGTCTCCCCCATGCTTGCACCAGTGGGTGTAGTGTATGACCATACTGTGGCTTGCCACCTTAACCTTGAGCCGCCTCCCCATGAGTAATGCTTTACTTCAGGTCAAGGATTTGCATGTGCAATTCAATGGTCAACGAAAAGGGCAAGCCCTAAGCGGCCTCAACTTTGAGGTCGCTGCTGGAGAAGTGCTGACGCTACTGGGTGAATCAGGCTCTGGCAAAAGCGTCACGTTGCGTACGCTCCTACGTTTACACCCAGAAAAAAATACCCTGATTAAGGGAGAAATAATATTTGATGGCCAAGACATCTTATCTTTAAACCCAAAAGCTATAAACCAATACCGCGGTCGTAAAGTGTCGATGATCTTTCAAGAGCCTGGCCTCGCATTTGATCCGGTCTACACCATAGGCCAACAACTTACAGAGGTATTGCGCGCGCATGAGCAATTGGACGCCAGTGCAGCGCAAATTCGCGCTCTAGATATGCTCGAACGCGTTCAAATTCCCCAAGCGCGTAAACGCTTCAATGCTTATCCGCATGAACTATCCGGTGGCATGCGCCAACGCGCCATGATTGCATTGGCATTGGTTTGTAAGCCACAACTTTTACTTGCAGATGAACCCACTACTGCACTGGATGCATCTGTACAAATTCAGATTTTGTTGTTGCTGCGAGAGCTACAAAAAGAAACCGGTATGTCGGTGATATTCGTCACTCATGACATTGGTGCTGCCGTAGAAGTCTCAGACCGAATTGCTGTGATGTATGCAGGGCGTATTGTTGAAATCGGTAAGGCAGTTGATATTGTTTCCAAGCCACTCCATCCTTACACCCAGGGCTTACTCGCCTCAACTGTAAGGCACGAGAACCGAGGAAGTCCTTTGGTCACCATTACAGGTTCACCACCCAATTTAGCGCATCTTCCTAAGGGCTGCAGTTTTGCTCCGCGTTGCTTAAGAGCTCAAGTCAATTGTTTGTCTGAGCAGCCTGAGTTGGCAAGTACTGATTCAACTTCTTTTGCGTGTTGGTACCCAAATTCGTGACCCGAGCTGCTCCTTGTAAACTGGAGTCTATGCAAAATGTCCACCCTTATTTTTAATTTGGTCACCCCAGCATAGAACTAAAGATTAGATTAAATCATCAAATTAAGCGCAGGACATGAGACCACCACCCACTTTATAGACAATGGTATAGACCTGCTCATGGAGTAAGTTCAATCAATACAAAAAAAAGTGAATATCCGCAAAGAATAAAATGCGCCGCCTAGGAAATCCTTCAGCTCAAGTGCTCAAATCAGTTGGGCAACCTTATCACCACTCGTGATGTCGTGATTGACGAGACCCCAATACGCCAATACCCCAATACCAGCCTACCCTCAGATAATCCTTTGTATGGGAGCGGCCAATAGATATATCGATAAGTTCGAGCGGACCAATCAATTTGACCCATCAAATGTAGTTAATCGAAACTTGGCCTTTGCGGGCGGGATACACACTTGCGCTGGACTGGGGCATGCACGATTAGAGGGGGAGACGGCGTGAGGCGCATTTTTTAAAAGATTTCTAAATTTATTTTAGGCTAGCAGTAGGTGCGAGCATTGAAATATTCTCTTAGGCAGTCAAGTTACGTTGTGTGATTAAATTGGTAAAATTGTCAAGCCTCTACTCTTTAATTAAAAAAGTCCTGCCCCATATGGAATCTTTCCTAAATACAGCTACCCCTTTAGAAATATTATTGGCTTTAAGTGCTATTAATTTTGGGGCGCTGATTTTGATTATGTCTATACATAAATCTAGGACATTTGAGGCAGTTTTGGACAAGCTTACGCTTGTTACGCCGGCTCTTCTAGCGCCTGTGGCTGCGTCTTTTATTTTCTTAAGTGCTTTTTTAGGTAACAGTGTGTGGGGAAATTTTCAGGCTCATACTGTATCAATTAAAAACGAGCGTACGGACATTATTTCTTTTAGTGAACTTTTAAAAGACTCTGATTATCTGAAGTCCTCGGGGCTGGATAATTATCTTAAGTCGTATGTTGAGTCCGCAGTAATAGATGAGTGGCCTTTGTTGAAAAGCAAAGCGATTTCCCAAATCACTTCAGAGAAATTTAACTCTCTTATGCGGCAAACACTAATTGTGGCCCAGGACGTAAAAACCAGTCCTGTCCTATCAGGTATGCTGGTCAAGCAGATAAGTCAACTTCAATTTGACCGAAGAACTCGCATTGGTTTTCGGTGGCAGAGTTTTGACGCAATAAAAGGATATGAAATAATTTTTTTGGGTTTTTTATTGCAATTTGTAACTATGGTGCTGCATGTAGGAGCCCCGCAAAGGGTAGCGGCAGTTTTTACAACCAGCTTGATTACTGCAATTGTTTTTTCTTATGAGCTTATAGTTGCATTAACCGTTGATAATTATTCGGATTTATTCGGTGTTTCAATTGAGCCGTTAACATACGCCCTATCCAAGATTTGAATAGGGGAGATAACTTAATTTTTATAAATACTCAGGCGTCCAAAATGATTGGCGTACAAAATCAAGTTTAGTCATTTCATCAACAACGTGATCCAGTAAATGATTGTCAATTGATGTTGCTACCATTTTGGCCTCTATTTCAACATCGTTGTCCCCAAAAGGGTGAACATTCAAATCATCAACCGGGCAGTCAATACTATCTAAGTGCTTAGATAATGCGGACATAGCAATTTTTTGGTGATGCCTGTCGGCAACAACGTAAATAGTTGCAGTTACCTCACTCGTGCTCATATCGATGGGCTGTTTATTGATGCGATTAACCAGTGGCCTGAGCAAAGTGTTGGCAAACAATACGAATGCAGTACCAATTGCTGCTTCAAGAATTAAATCTGCGCCAGCTGCCGCGCCAATCGCGGCTGATCCCCAAAGTGTCGCTGCTGTATTTAATCCCCGGATATTTCCCCCCTCGCGCATAATCACTCCAGCGCCGAGAAAGCCGATCCCAGAGACTACATAGGCGATAACGTGTATTGCTCCTTGAGGGCCTCCGAGATTATTGGCCATGTCAACGAAAAAGGCAGAGCCCACGGCAACTAACACATTGGTACGAAGCCCCGCAGTTCGTTGCCGATATTGACGCTCTAGACCAATCAGACTTCCAAGAATAAAAGCTGCGAGCAGACTAATAGAAGTATCAAATAGAGATACCAAATTAATGTGTTTCGATAATTCCATCAGACCCTACCCGCATTTTAATAAAATTCGATAATAACACCGACACAACTTAAATTAGAAGTGATGTTCAAAGCATGCGGGAAGTGACGATCGCGGCTTTAAAGAGGGGTTGTGAATTTAAGCCCAACCATCCAGTTCCTTGGAAGCCCAGGCTCAAAGTAACCTGAATTGGCTTGATTCACTATGACTGATCCGATATAGGATTGATTGGTTGCATTGTTAACAGCAAAATAAGAATCCAGGGTTGAAGTCCCAAAGGCCACTCTTTCATGAAGTCTTACATCAAACACTCCGTATCCGGCAGCGTACCCGTTGGTTGGAGTGGCAGCTGAGTTTGTATCATTAGCCCAAATGGTTGAGCGAGCGCTAAAGCTGAGCTCCAGCTCAGCGCCCATACTGGGTGGTTTGCCCCTTGAGGGGTATCCCTTCTCAGACCAGCCCAGGGAAGCATATAAAGATTCTTGTGGTATTCCAGGGATCGTGTTTCCAGCCACATTTTGTAACGCATTGGATGCGTTGAAATAGTTGGTGTCGTATTGTGCTTTTATATAAGTGTAAGAGACCTGTTCTTTAAAATGACTAATGGAGGTGTCGTTTAATGAAAACTCAATTCCCTTGCGCGTTGTTTGTGCCGCGTTTTGATATACCGTTTGCCCCCCCGAGGTATAGGCAGTAATGATGTCATTTGAGGTTCTTGTCAAAAACAATGCGGTATTGATTTGAGTTGTTGGTGACTGAAGCCATTTTGCGCCGACTTCATAATTGTGGCTTTGAGAGGCTTTAAGTGAGGAGTTAAAAACTGCGGATGGAAGTCCACTCAGTGGTTTAGGAAGGGTGTACGCTGTCTCACTGGTTGTGGGTGTCTCAAAACCAAGTCCCGTATTGGCATAAAGGTTTAACTCATCTATCAAATGCCAAGTGAGGCCAACTACGGGATTGGTATTTGTGAAACTTACCGCTCCCCCATTTTGGGGTGCACTAAAATTAGAATTCGCAATCGTGACGTGATCATTTCTAACTCCGGCTGTAAGAGTCCAGCTCTCGTTTAAGTGGAAATTCGTCTGTCCAAATAAGTCATTGTTTGTTGCAACATTTTGGAGGTACGCACTGTTGGTAGTTAAATTGCCGTAACTGGTTTTGCCTGTTTGTCTGTTCTCTGAAGATCTGTCGAAGTCTGAGCCAACGATCCACTCCCAGGGTATTGAAGCAACCGAATCGCGACCTTTGAGTTGTAGACCAATCCCGTTGAAGTTTCTTTGCAGTGCAATCCATGAACCCGTTTGAGGCGGAGTGCTGGTACAAGTTGTGGAGGCTAAATTACTGGGATCGCAGGAGGATGCCTGGGTTTGGTTGGTATCTCTAATGCCGTCATATATCCGAGCTTGAAAGTCCAAGTTGCTCGAAACTTTGTGTTGCATTACTATTCCAATTTGGTCTTGCTTGACTGTTTTTTGGGTAACGTCGAGCAGGGCGTTCGTACCAGCCCGCTCTGGGTTGGCTTTTGCTAGAGCCGCAGTTAGACCAAGAGGGTCTTGAGCGAGTGGCATATTAAAAGAATTTAAGACAACTTTGAAGCGCGTATCATCTTGTGGATCGATTGTGATAACGCTATTAAATTGATTGCGTACAGCTGCGCTGTTTTGTCTCCATCCGTCGATTTTGAACGTGCTGTAATCTGCTACTACACCTATTTGGGAGTGCTCTCCAAAACGATCGCTTGCCTGCCAATCTGAGCGTCTCATTCCGTAAGACCCAACGTACGTTTGAATTTGGCCTGTAGGAGTTGCTGTAGCCTCTTTGGTGTAAGTTTGGATGACTCCACCAGAGGAATTACCGTAAAGCTGTGCCAGGGGGCCTGATAAAACCTCAATATGATCAATTGAGGTTAAACTAACTGTTGAGGCTTGTCCTTGTCCGTCAGGAATGGTTGCAGGTATATCATCGGTGATCAGGCGGATTCCGCGAAGTCCAAAGGATGTACGCGCACCAAACCCCCTTATTGAAATTTGAATATCCTGGGCGTAATTATTCCGGTTTAAGGACACAACCCCAGGGGCTAGGTTTAACGCGTCCGATAGGTTGACCTGGTTGCCAGAGTTTGAAACAACTGAGGAGTCTACAAAATAAGTTGCCGCAGGAGTGTCAAACTGCTTAGCCTCTAAGCGGCCCGCTCTGATCTCTACCGTTTCCAATTTCATTGCGGAATCTCCGTCTGTTAAAGACGATTGCGCATTCGTGCTGAGCGGGTACAGGAGAGTTGTGGTTTGAAGTAGTGCCGCAAATAAAGCAGGTAGTGGAAGATTTAAGTTTTTTCGTAAATTCTTGTTGAAGTTATTTTTGTAAATCATCGATTGTCCAGAGAGTTTGTTACAAAATTAAAAAGCAAAAATAAAAAATCACGCGATCTAATAATTTGGCTGTCTTTAGGTAGACATTTTGGTGAGATTTAATTATTTCACAACCCTGAGATATACAGAATCACTTTGACAATAAAACCATTGATTCATTAAGATAATCGAGTATCCCTATGTTTAAGTCTAGATCTAAAATAAAATTCTATATAGCCTATGAATCATGAAGTCTATAAACCGATGTAATTAAAAAAATGGGCGTGAGGCATTTAAAGTCATTAAGGGTTTGTACGGCCTCAGTGATGAATAAATTTAAATTTTTTTCTACTTTTTTGTGGCCCTCAAATATTTGCGTGATAGAACTTGCGATCTGTAGTTAAAGAGCATTGTGTGCAAAGATAAATAAAAGAAAAAACTTTTGAATATTTTATGAAATTGTTAAGAATAAGTGCAATTCTAATTAGTGCTTTTTTTGTTCAAACGCTTTTGCGCAAGCTAAGGAGAGCGTTAAGCAAACAATGGTCGCTGCAACGGATCCCAATATTGAACTGATTGCACAAACGGGTAAAAATCCTGACGCTATTCGCTCTAATTTGAGACATATTAAGC
>DAIUEA010000052.1:0-9389 GCA_036845365.1 Limnohabitans sp.
CCCCAATCGTATGAACATCAATCATTGGCAAACGCAGAGGAATCCTAAAGTCTAGATTCGTCATTTCAGCAATTTTGGGTTGCCCGTTGATCACCACAGCCACATCAAAACTTGTGCCCCCCATATCTGCTGTGATGATGTGTGAGAAGCCGGCCTGGGTGGCTAGACGAGCCGAGGCGGTGACCCCCGCCGCCGGACCAGAGCGAACAATGTAGGCTGCTCGTTCGCCCAATTGTCTAAGAGGGGCAACGCCACCGTTGGACTGCATGATGGCAACCTCTCGGTTAAATCCCCATTGATTTAAACGTTCAGCTAAATTTTTTGCATATTTAGAAACTAAAGGCTGAAGAAATCCCTGAACTGCAGCGGTACTTGTTCGCTCAAATTCATAGTACTCCCTGACCACAGAAGTAGACGTCACCACTTCCCAAGATGGATTGATTTCATTCAGTATCTCCTGCGCTCTAAGCTCATGGACAGGATTTGCATAGGAGTGCATGAACGCGATCACAACCGACTGAACACCACTTTGTTTTAAAGTCTGGGCTAAGCCCTTTAAAGCGGCCTCATCCAAGGGCTCGAGCACTTTACCCTCATAATCCATACGCTCTTTTATTTCATACCGAAGTTCCCGAGGAATCAACGGCTCGTGCGTTCCCTCAAGACCATACATATTTGGCCTATCTCGCCTACCTAACTCTAAAAGATCTCTAAACCCGCGTGTCGTTATGAGCGCGCAACGTGCCCCCTTTCGCTCAATGATTGCATTGGTTGCGATGGTCGTTCCATGCAAAATAGCGCTTAATTCGTCAGGACTTATATTTGCATTTTTTAAAGAATCCAACAAACCAACTGAAGGATCATGGGGGGTTGAGGGAACTTTTAATATCAAATGCGGTCGAGTTGAACTGCCAGAAAAATAGAGATCTGTAAAAGTCCCCCCCACATCTATACCGACAATTGCGTTCATCTTCTTTCCTTCTAAATTAATTTTGGTTTAATTGGTTTAATTGGTTTGATTGGTTTGCTGATCTGCTCAACGCTTGTGATGTACGCTGAGACGTGTTGGCTCATTCTTCTAAAAGCAGAATCAGGGTTAGACGACTCAATGGCTGTATTCACACGTTGGTGAGCGACGGCAACTGCGTTTCTAATTTCAACTGAATTAAAGTCTGTCACGTCCGTTGACTCATAAAATGATTTTGAAATAGCTGACATAAATGCAATTAAGAGTTCGTTGTGACTAGCTTTAACGACATTCATGTGCCAGTCTAAATTTGCCTTCAAGAATGCAGGAATATCCTCTGCAGATTCTTTTAAAGCAGTGTGTGATTTCTTGAGCTCATCCAGGTCTTCATTTGTGCGATTTTGCGCAGCAAGTTTTGCAGCGTGCGGCTCAATTGCCTCTCTTACCTCAGAGACAGCTTGCATCCTAATCCCCTGGCCTTTGATAAAGATATCGATAGATTTTTCAATACCTGAGCTTGAGGGCTTGATCACCTCGGAGCCACCCTTCCTTCCTGTGCGTATGGCGATCAATCCCTCTCCCTCTAATATTCTGAGAGCCTCTCTGACCGAGGTTCTAGAAATGCTTGCTCGCTCAGATAGCTCCCGCTCGTTTGGCAAGAGCATTCCCTCTGGCAAAGCACCCGTTAATATTTGAGTGCGCAGGTTGAGGGCCAAATAGTCTGCTGCTTTGGGGATTAAAACTTTACTAATCTGGACCATTTTTAAAATAAATTCAAAATATTTCTATTAAATTAAAAACTATTTTTATTTAAAATGGTTGGACCAAATACCGGAGTTTTCCCTAATAAGGTGTAATTACTGCATTGCAGCATAAATTTTTTGAGCTAGTATCGAGACAAATAAACGCTAAAAAGCCTCTACTATGACTTACCCTAATATTGATAAAGACCCAAATCAACCAGTCCATTTTTGGCGAGTGAATGGAATAGGCCACATTCGGTTTAATCGACCTAAGAGTTTAAACAGCATCAACATTGAACTTGCCCAGGGGTTCTTATTAGCTTGTAGAGCCATTGAAAATGACCCTTTGATCAGAGTTGTAGTCATCAGCTCAGAGGGCAAGAATTTCATGGCCGGTGGGGACCTGCAAGCCATGAGAGCGGATCCAGTTGGCGTCTCCAAAAGCCTGATCAAACACATGCATTCGGCGATTTCCATTTTAGATGGGCTTGCTGCGCCGGTCATTGCAAGCGTTCAAGGCGCTTGCGCAGGCGGTGGTCTCGGCGTTGCAGTGGCCTGTGATTGGATTGTTGCCTCAGATACCGCACGATTTAATTTTGCCTACACAAGCATTGGAGCAAGCCCGGATTGCTCGACTTCGTGGGGTTTGCCTAGGTCTGTTGGGATGAGAAAAGCAATGGAGTTAGCCATGCTTTGTGAAACAGTCAATGCGGATGAAGCATTAAAGATCGGGCTAATTAATAAAATCATTCCTAACGAGAATTTGCAAGAAGCGACGATTAAGATCGCTCAAAAATTAGAACAAGCTGCCCCTCAAGCTATTAGAAGAATAAAAAGACTGATTAAAGACTCTACTCTTACTGGGTTAAGTCAACACTTGTCGACTGAGGCGAAAAACTTTCTCGAATGCGCATCAGGTACTGATTTCGCTGAGGGCGTTAGTGCTTTTTTTGAAAAACGCATACCCGCCTTTGAGGGCGAGGAGGTAGGGTCAGATGATTCCATGATGGATTCAATGATGCAGGAGATTGAGATAAAAGACTCTCCCGTTCACACCTTTAAACTCAACGATCAATTGGCAATTATTAGCATTCATTCACCCCAAAAAATGAATGCGCTCAATACCAATTCCATGTCTCAACTGAGACAAGAAATCACAAAATTAAACGATGACCCGCTTGTAAGGGTGATTATTTTAAGAGGGCATTCAGGAAATTTTTGTACTGGGCTTGATTTGAAATCGTTGCTGGATGAGAACCAAAATTACAACCTTAGCATTCACGAAGCGTATGAGCTTCAAAAGTGCTTTGATAGCTCTATTCGCGCATTAAGGCAATCCAGCAAAATAATTATCGCTGCAATCGACGGAGCTGCTGTTGGTGCTGGATTCGCTTTAAGCCTGGCTGCAGACATACGTTTTGCATCTCAGTCGGCAAGCTTTCACGTCGGAGCTGTGAAAATGGGACTCTCAGCCGGCGAATGCGGTATTAGTTATCACCTCCCCAAGTTAATTGGGGCTGCGAGAGCGTTTGAGGTCATGCTCACCGGACGAGCAATCGAGGCCAGTGAGGCTTTGAGAATTGGGTTGGTGGCGGACTTAGTTCCTCCCCGTAAGTTACTGAGCAGGGCCATTCAATGCGCGAATGATGTGCTGAGCAATAGTCCTTACAGCACCCAGGAGACCAAAAAAGTGATGTGGACCAACCTAAACGCGCCCTCCTTAGAGGCAGCACTTGAGCTAGAAAATCACACTCAGGTTCAAGCTTTAATGACCAAAGATTTCGCAGAAGCTGCTAAAGCATTTGTCCAAAAACGTTCCCCCCTTTTTGTAGGACAGTAATAAAATGGCTCTAGCATCAGAAAAAAAAGTTGCTGTGATCGGTGCAGGTGCTGCAGGTATTTGCGCCGCCAAACATCTAGCCACTGCAGGACAAGAAGTCATCATCTTTGAGATGGGAAGTAAGATTGGTGGTTTATGGGTTTACGAAAACGACAACGGCATGAGTCCGGCTTATAAGTCATTGCACGTCAACTCTGAGAACAAAGTAACGGCTTATCAAGATTTCCCATTTAAGCAAAGTGCTCCCATCTATCCCGATCACAGCCAAATGGTAGAGTACTTGAATGATTATGCGAACCATTTCGGAATCACGCAACTCATTCGCTTTAACTCCGTAGTCACAAGCGTTATACCTGACCAAGACAACCGGTGGAGAGTAAGTCTCTCTGACGGCACTGAAACTATTTTTGACGCAGTTGTTGTAGCCACTGGGCACCAAGGGGTACCTAAGCATCCAAGTTTTAGTAAAGACTTCACAGGAGAGTATCTTCACTCTCAAAATTACCGAGTACCCGATCCCTTTAAAGATAAAGATATCTTGGTCGTTGGTATTGGCAACAGCGCTTGCGACATAGCATCAGATGTATGTCAAGCAGCCAAATCCGTTACCATTGCTGTTCGCTCCCCAGTTTTGCTGATGCCGCGTATGTTCCTGGGCGTTCCCACCTCCCGAGTTCTTGGCAAATTAGAAAAACCCTGGATGCCTTGGATGTTGAAGAGGTGGTTGAGGACTTGGATCTCAAGAATTGCGTTTGGCACCATGGAGCAATGGGGGCTGAGGACACCGAAGACGCGCACTCACCCTGCAGGCCATCACTTGTTGATGGGGCATATGATTTGGGAGCGGATCAAAGCAAAGCCCGGTATTAAAAATGTACGGGGACAAGAGGTGTATTTTGAGGACGGTTCGAGTCAGAAATTCGATGTCATGATTGCTGCAACTGGTTACTCTATATCGTTGCCCTTTTTGAGCTCTGAAAACTCGCCCATCACCCCCCCCTATTTAGATCTCTTTCATAGGGTCGTCAGCCCTAAACACAAAGGGCTTTACTTTGTAGGTTTTTTTAATGTAAGCGGAGGTGGCAACATTAGAATGATGGATGACCAAGCAGAGTGGGTCACTGAGCTGATCACCCAGAAACAAAGCTTACCCAATCAAAGTGTGATGGCACAAGCAATCCAAGCGGAGAGAGATTACATTCAAAAATATTATCCCGCCAGCGAGCGATATGGTTTGGAGCTAGATCCAGCCAAGTACAGGAGTGAATTGTTAAAGCAACGAATGAATTCTAAAAAAGTAATGCTCTAATATGTTGTTAAACGGAATATCAGTCATTGAATGCAGCCAAGTTTTATCGGCGCCTTATGCGGGAATGATATTGGCTGATCTAGGCGCTCAAGTCATCAAGGTTGAAAAGCCAGTGAGTGGTGACGACGGACGCAAAATGGGGCCTGCCTTTTTGGATAACGCTTCCATGATGTTTCATGATGTCAATAGAAATAAAGAATCAGTCATTATTGATCTAAAAACACCTGAAGGTTATGAATCTATTTTGAACCTTCTAGGTTCGGCAGATATTTTTATTCATAATTTTCGACCTGGAGATGCCGAAAAATTAAAACTAGACGGTGCAACTCTCACCCAAAAATTTCCACGGCTTATTTACTGCGAAATGGGAGCCTTTGGTCATAAAGGCCCTAAGCGAATGCACCCCGGGTATGAACCCCTCATGCAAGCTTATTCAGGATTGATCAGTATGACTGGAGACTCTAGCTCACCGCCTGCCCGAATTCCTGCATCTTTGGTCGATGAAGGCACTGGTATGTGGACGGTCATTGCGGCTTTGTCTGCCCTTAACAGCAGAACTAGGAGCGGAAAAGGATGCGTTATCAACACCTCCTTGCTTGAGACAGCAGTCAACTGGGCAGCGCCACGAATTCACGAGTGGAAGAATGAGGGAAGGATTTCTGAGCGGCTTGGCACTGGGCATTCAAACCTTGTCCCCTACCAAGCTTTTGAGACGGCTGATGGATTGCTGATGATATGCGCAGGCAATGATCGTCTCTTCTCTCAAGTTGCCCTCACCCTAAGCCACCCACAGTGGGCTCAGGACGAGAGATTTTGCACCAACCCAAATAGGCTTCAGCACAGAGAAATTTTGGTGCAGCTGATGACGAATGAGCTGAGGAAGAACAATCGCTCCTTTTGGACTGAAAAACTACAAATGGCAGGGGTACCAGTCTCCCCTGTTCAAAGCATAGAGGAGATCTCGGTGGATCCTCAGGTTAAGGCTCTTGATCTAATTAGAAAGGTCCCGAATCATAACTTTGAATTAACTGGGCTGCCCATGTCCTTTAACGATGAGCGCCCAAGGGTCCTCAAAACTGCGCCTAAACTAGGTGAGCATCAGCAAAGAGTAAAACCTAAAACCTGATTGGTGGAGTAAGCGTCAGAAGTCACCAAGCAACAAAGACTAAAGGTTATGTAAGTAGCCGTCTTCAATTTTAGCAACTTTGGACAGGACGAGGCCGTCAATGAATTCTTGAATGACAGTCTTAAAGTCAGTGCTTGAGAAATAGTCCTCTCTTATTCTTATAAGGAGTGGAACTTGACTGGACCAGTGATGAACTTGATTCAAGTTCCATTTTTGAAGCTCAAGTAGGCGGTATTTAATCAGTACTTTTGCAGAATGTATTGCGTGTTTTTTAGGATTTTTCATAAAAAAGTGGCACCTTGCTCGAGCCACTTTAAGTGCACCATCAACATCATTAAACATAGGACCATGCCCCGGCAAACATATCTTAGGATTGAGTGATTCAATGAGCTCTAAGGTTTGCAAAACATCCTCAAACGCGTCTAAGCCTTCTAGCTCAGGAAAAACAACACCGAACCCGTTTTGCCATAGTGCGTCCGCAGTGATTAACAATCCGTGCTCTTTTTGAAATAAAAGGGAGGAATGAGGGTCGTGTCCCGCCCCCATAAAAACCTCCCAAGATACCCCCGAAAGTTGCAAAGTCTGCCCCGCAAAGTACGAGAAATGAGGTAAAAATCTAGGACAGTGTTGGCCAGTTATGTCGTAACTTAATTCGCTGGTTTCCCAATTTTGCACTTGCTCGAGTTGGCTTTCACAGACTCCAATTTGTAAGTTTGGCCACGCACCCTGGAGAGCCGCGTTGCCTCCGCAATGATCGCTATGCAAATGCGTGTTGATAAGAGTGTTTAATGAACGACCCTCTAGCACAGACCTAACAAGCTGCAGGGTTTGATCAGAGTGACTCCAAAACCCACTGTCCACCATACACGCTTCATGTGGACTGGTTAAGATCAAATTATTTGAAGATAACCAGCCCCGTTCTAAAAAATGCATGCCGCTTGGAAGCCTAATGAAAGAGTCCATACAATAATAAGCTCTAGTGTCTCAACTGAGGCGTACTGACACCTCACCGTTTTGAGTTGTAATTTATTTTTAATCTCATTTTAACAGTGCATTGGTTACGCTAATTGATTACTAATAATATTTCGGTGAATACAAGGGTTCTGTAATGCAGGGGTTATCGTTTCTTTCAGGGTAAAACTGATATATGTTTTTGCGGAATTCGAGCAGGATCTAATTAATGCGAATTGATGAACTTTGTGACCCGCCTTTTATCCTTGGCTAGGGAGATCGGACAATCGGGGGGAGCACTTACGAGAAAAGTTGAGTTTTAGAAACTGACTTTCGCATGTATATCAGGACCTAACTCAGGAGTTTCCCCACTCACATAAGCCTTAGCGGCACTATAGGCGAATTTAAGTCCGTGAACGCCCCCGTTGTCCCAGTATTCACCTTCAGAAACTGTAAACTTAAGAAGGGTGATGTTTGGGTCGGTTTTACCCTTTGGAAACCATACTTGCCAAGTTTCTTTCCACATCAAAGAGATCATTGTGCGGTCAGCGAGTACTGCCACATGACCACTTATTGATGCGTACCGACTGGAGCTTTGGAAAGTCAGTAACCCGTAAGGGTTTGAGTTAATTTCATCTATCTTAACGGAGTGAGCATCTGTGATGAGATACGCAACCATAGCCTCATCAAGATGTGCAATGATCATTGGGCGCGAATGAATGCTCTTTGCATTATGTGTCACAAGCATGGTGATGTGAAAATCGTTCACTAAGTCGTGCAGATGCTTTTGCTCTATGGTTTGGTCCATTGGTTTTGACTCCTTAGTCTAAAAAGTGAGGGTAAAGTTTTGGCAAGCCCCACTTTAAAGACTATCCATTAAAAGACAGTACGTTATCAAACATACCGTTAACTTCCCCAACCTCCTATATTTGCTTTCTCGTATGTTCAAAGTAACGGTTACATTGAATAATTTTCAAAAAAATTCTTGGCTTTTTTAATTCCTAATTCTTAGGCGCAGGGGAAAATTTGAGGATGAATAAAATTAATGTTTATACCCAAAATTCTAAGAAATCATTTAATAAATAATTTGCTCTTGGAATTAATAAACAAGAGTTAATTCGTAAATTCGAAATTTGAATGATTTTGATTAAAGATGATTTGATAATTTTTTTTGTGTTTAGATATCGGTTTTGTTATCATCTGTGAGGTTAAACGTTTTATAGGATATCCATTTTGTATATTGATAAAAAAACTCCAAATCCTCACCTTCCAGTTAAACAACAATGGTTAGATCTGATTAAAGAAGATGCGGTGGATTCCAGTCTGCCTATGATTGATCCACACCATCATCTTTGGAATCATGAAGGAAAGCCTTACATGATTAATGAGCTTTTAGCAGATATAAATACTGGCCATAATATCGTTGCAACGGTAGCTGTGGAGGCCAGAGCTATATATAGAAATTCAGGCAATCCAGATTTTGCACCCCTTGGAGAGGTGGAATTCATAAACGGTATCGCAGCCATGAGCGCAAGCGGTGAGTTTGGCCATACACAAGTTGCTGCCGGTATCGTAGGACATGCTAACTTATTACTTGGCGAAAAAGTCCAGGCGGTACTGGATGCGCAAATATCAGCTGCGTCGTCGCGTTTTAAAGGTATCCGTATGTCATCTGTCTGGCATCCAGACCCAAGCGCCAGTGCATCATTAACCAAGCCCCCTGAGGGTTTGTTGTTGGATAGCCAATTTCGAACCGGATTTAAACAACTTACTCAAAGCAACTTATCCTTTGATGCTTGGCTATATCACACGCAAATTGATGAGCTTATTGATTTAGTTAAACACTTTGATCAAACCACCATAATTCTCAACCATACGGGCGGCCCCAATGGCATAGGTCCATTTGCCAATAGACGTCAAGAAGTTTTCGATCAATGGCGAGTCAGCATGAAAAAACTAGCGCAGTATCCCAATGTTTACACAAAGGTAGGAGGGATGGGAATGAAGGTTTTTGGTTTTGACTTTGCTGATAAACCCCTTCCCCCAACATCTGACGAACTGCTAAGCCAATGGAAACCCTATATCGACAGTTGTATAGAAATATTCGGCTCTAACAGATGCATGTTTGAGAGTAACTTTCCTGTCGATAAAGGCACCTGCAGTTACGCAGTTCTTTGGAATTGCTTTAAAAAGGCAACTCTAGGCCTATCAGTTGATGAAAAAAGAGAAATGTTTTTCGGTACCGCAAACAAAGCATACCGATTAAATTTAAATCAATAATTAGTTTCGGAATATTCCAATGATCAAACATATCATTATTTTTATAAGTCTTGTTTTTTTTACACTTACCAAGAGTTTCGCATTCCCTGACAAACCGGTACGCATAGTGGTTGGCTTTGCCCCTGGTGGCTCAGATATCTCAGCCAGACTCATAGCTCAAAGGCTCTCAGAAG
>DAIUEA010000053.1:0-1745 GCA_036845365.1 Limnohabitans sp.
CTCCCCGGCCAACGCGCCCCCTAAGTTGGTGGAGTTGACTTAGGCCAAATCGTTCTGCATGTTCGATGACCATGAGGGATGCATTTGGCACATCCACTCCCACTTCAATAACTGTTGTACTCACCAACACACCCATTTTGCCCTCTGTGAAGGCTTGCATCACTTCTTTTTTCTCAATAACTGGCATTTTGGAGTGAAGCAAGCCAATTACCTCACCGGGTAGGGACTGAGATAGTAACTCATGAGTTTGGGTCGCATTTGTTAAATCAATTGCCTCGCTCTCTTGTATTAAGGGGCAGACCCAGTAGACTTGGCGACCTAAATGAAGCTGGACTTGAATCCTGGCGATCACCTCCTCTCTTCTTCGGTCAGAGACTACTTTGGTGACCACAGGGGTCCTTCCAGGGGGCAGCTCATCGATGGTTGAGACATCCAAGTCAGCATAGTAGCTCATCGCCAATGTGCGCGGAATGGGAGTGGCACTCATCATGAGCAGGTGAGGCTCTTGGTCGGGGAGCTTGTCTTTTAAGGCCAATCGTTGAGCTACGCCGAACCGGTGTTGCTCGTCAATCAAAACCAACCCCAAAGACTTGAATTTGACTTGTTCTTGTATGACAGCATGGGTCCCAACCACCAAGGCCGCTTGCCCACTAGATGTCACCTCCAGCATTGCTTGTCTGTCTTTCTTCTTTTGGCTACCCGATAACCAAGCTACGCATAGTTGACGTTGCTCGAGCAGGGGTGACAGCCAACCTAGCAATTTTTTGAAATGCTGTTCAGCCAGTATCTCAGTTGTAGCCATCAAAACACACTGGTAACCCGAGTCAATGCACTGCGTTGCTGCGAGAGCTGCAACAATGGTCTTGCCGGAGCCCACGTCTCCTTGCAAAAGGCGATACATGGGGACATCTTTTTTTATATCTGATGAAATCTCTTGAACAACTCGTTGCTGTGCCTTGGTAAGCTTAAAAGGCAATACCTGAAGTAATTGGTCTGTGGTGGAGATAGGGGGTTCGCCAGCTAGAGCCCCTTCTTTATCTTTATCTTTGTTTTTATTTTTAGCATTGCCTTTGGCTTTTGCTATACCTTTATCATGACCCACTCCAACTTGATCTTCTCTCCCCAAGCTCTCGCCTTCATAAGAGTTCGTAGCTACCCGCGGGCCCGTAAACTGCGCGCTATGTAAAGAGCTCTTTGAGAGCTCTGCCCCAAGTTTGGGGGCTTTAAGCTCAAGTCGTTCCCTTTTTGCTCTGAGCTGTGAAAGCTGTTGCGCCAGTAACTCCTCTGCCTTTAAACGTTGCCAAGCAGGATGTGTCTTATCTTGTAAATCTAAAATGGATACGTCTGCCGTTGGTTCATGCAAGAATTGAACTGCTTTTGCCAAAGGCCAAAGGTCTGGCTTGGAAAAAAAAGAAGGAATCGTCTCACTAAAAGATCCTAGGCGTATGCATCGGTCTAGCCCTGTTAAAACTGCCCTTCTAATATAGGCTTGGGGAAGGCCTGCGGTTGTTGAATAAACAGGAGTAAGAGTTTTTGGAAGAGGAGTTTGTGCGGAATGCACTGTCGGATGCATGATTGTTTTCCCCAGCATTGCGCCTTTTACCTCGCCTCTTAATCTAACCCTTTGCCCCACGGCCAACGTTTTTTGCAAAGTAGGATAAAAATTAAAAAACCTTAAAGTGCAAAGATCTCCCCAAATAAGCCCCGTAGCGGTAGATTCAGTTAATTCGGCGTCCATAATGAAT
>DAIUEA010000053.1:1755-9248 GCA_036845365.1 Limnohabitans sp.
TTCATGAACTTGTACGACCAACTGTCTTCTGGGCTTGAAGATAATATCCAGGCTTTTGACTTCTGCTAGAAATTGAACGCACTCGCCCTCACTCGCAGTTGACAGCAAATTTAGCCGCGTCTCATCCTCATAACGCAAAGGCAAATGCAGTGCTAGATCCATATCGCGCTCCAACCCCAGCTTTCGCAAAGCTTTTTGCGGAGCCGATAGGGAAGCTTTGGATTTTTCAGTAGTTGCCATTACTCCATTGTGCACAAGTTATTTGCAATCTATTAATTGCCACATGATGGGGAATGGTCGAATGGGTAAAGGTAGGGCAAAATACTCAATTTCTTTTACTCAACAGCCATTGGCAAACGCAATCACATAACGCCTGTGAGGATTGCATGTTTGTATTACATCTATGTCGGCAACACACCACTCACCATCTCCCCAGAACCTAAGCGATTACGACTTTGAATTGCCAAAGGAGCTCATTGCGCAGCATCCCAGCAAGACTAGAAGCGAGTCCCGGCTTTTGGATGGTCGGACAAATACGCCATTGGATAGAGTTTTCAAGGAAGCCCCAGACCTTTTAAACCCAGGGGATCTACTAATATTTAACAATACCCAGGTCATTAAAGCAAGGCTATTTGGTAAAAAAGAGAGCGGTGGACAAGTAGAAATACTTGTGGAACGGGTTTTGCCGCGTCAAAGCGGACAAATAGAGCACTTTGTTGCGGCGCATATGCGAGTGAGTAAAAAACCCCGCATTGGAGACGCGCTGCTCATGGACGGGGGTTTTAAAGCTAAATTACTTGGCCGCTGGCCTACAAATGAGGGTCCTTTGTATTGCCTTTCTTTTGAACAAGACCCTTTTGAATTAATGCAAAACTTTGGCCATGTTCCCTTGCCCCCATATGTTGAGCACGCAGATGATTTAGAGGATTTAGAGCGTTACCAATCTATTTTTGCAAAATATCCGGGAGCAGTTGCTGCGCCTACGGCGTCCTTACATTTTGACTCTTCTCTTTTAAACGCTTTTGAGAAAAAAGGGATCAAAACTGCTCAACTAACCCTTCACATTGGTGCGGGAACCTTTCAGCCCATCAAAACCGAGAAGATCGATGAACACAAAATGCATAGCGAGTGGTACAGTATTCCTGCAGAAACCATCTCTGCCATCCAAGAGTGCAGAAAAAACGGGGGAAGGGTGGTCGCGGTTGGCACGACCAGTGTGCGTTCGCTTGAGTCTTGGGCGCTGGGGGGGGCGAGCACAGGGGAGACTACTATTTTTATTCGCCCTGGCTTTGAGTTCAAAGTAGTTGATTTAATGATCACTAACTTTCACCTGCCAAAATCTACGCTGTTGATGCTGGTTAGTGCTTTTACAAGTTATTCACATATTTTCGACCTCTACCAACACGCCATTAAAAATCAATACCGTTTCTTTAGTTACGGAGATGCTATGCTTTTACAGAGAACAAAGCACTAAGCAATTCAGGTTAAAAGCGAAGAACTTACTCAGCCTTAATCCCCGCATACGCCGCCACTCTGGCCCAACGAACCAACTCAGCACGCATGAAATCCGTCGTTTGTTCGGGGGTTGTGAAAAAGGGTTCGAATCCTAGGTCAGAGAATTTTTTCTGTAAGTTTTGTGACTTCCCTATTTTTAAATACGCATCGCTGAGCTTTTTAATAACGGGAGAAGGAGTTCCCGCGGGCGCTAAAACCGCAAACCAATTTTGTAAATCTACATCTTTATATCCTAGCTCGTTTAGTGTAGGCACATTGGGTAAAGATTTACTTCTTATTGCAGAGCCTTGGGCTAACACCTTTATTTTCTCTTGTTGTATGTAGGGCAATGCGTTCTGTAATGGGCTAAACATGTAGTTGATTTGCCCCCCCACCAAATCCGCCATAGATTGGGATTGCCCTTTATATGGAATGTGCGTGGTTTTTATGCCTGTCAGTTGGTTGAAGAATTCACTGTGCAAATGTTGTGGGCTACCGGTACCTGCAGAGCCAAAATTAAGCTCTCCGGGATGAGATTTTGCATAATCAATAAATTCTTTTATGCTGTTCACATTTAAACTCGGGTGAACTACGAGCACCACACCCGTTTGTCCAATCAGTGTGATGGGTTGAAAGTCTTTAAGTAACTCATAAGGTAATTTTTTATAAACTGCAACATTACTAGCTATAGTGCCTGGGGTTACTAGTAATGTGTAGCCATCCGGTTTTGCGTGAGCAACGAGCTCTGCTCCAATATTTCCACCCCCACCTAATTTGTTATCGATGACAAAGCTTTGACCTAAAGCCTCGCCCACCATTTGTCCAGTTAAACGTGCCAACAAATCCGTCCCCCCCCCGGCTGCAACAGGCACAATCACTTGCAAAGGCTTGGTCGGATAGTTTTGCGCGTAAGAGTGTGCGGAAATGAGTGACAAACCCAGCATACATAAATTCACGCAGATAAAGTTTGCGACAGAGTGTGATGCAATTTTTTGGAATTTCATCTTATTTAAAATAAATAGGCTGTTGTAAATCATGAGACAAAATGAACGGTTGTATGCTGTAGAAAAAAATCAATACACTAAGGCATTCTAGGATTTCTTTTTATTTATTTGCACTTACTCTTAAACTCGGAGCACATATTTATGCCGTTAACTGTTAATCCAACTCTAATTGAAGATCTCGTCGTTGCAAACCATATTTTGGTCAATGAGGGCGTTTTAGATGGCTTTGGCCACATCAGCGTTAGGCATGACAAGCAGCCTAATTTATTTTTCATAGCCAAAAGCATGGCTCCAGCTCTGGTTACCCCCGATGATATCCTTTGCTGTAACTTGGAGGGTGAGGTGATCGATCCCCAGGGAAGGCACTCTTACGTTGAGCGCTTCATCCACAGTGAAATCTTTAAGGTTAGGGCAGATGTTAACTCCGTTATTCACTCCCATTCTCCTGCAATAATCCCCTTTGGAGTCACTGGTGAGAGACTGCGTCCCATATGTCATATGAGTGGCTTCTTGGGTTCCACAACCCCTGTTTATGAAATTCGAGATAGCATCGGTGAGAGCTCAGATTTATTGATTAGGAGCCAAGCTCTTGGCCACGATTTAGCAAAAGTCCTAGGCTCTAATGCCGTTGCTTTGCTAAGGGGGCATGGAAATGTTTGTGTTGGTGAATCGATCAGGCAAGCAGTTTTTAGAGCTATTTACACGGAGAACAATGCAAAATTACAACTGCAATCAAGAACTCTAGGGGAGATTACGTACCTGAGCGCGGATGAATCTATTGCAACCTCAAAAATGAACGATCAACACCTGGATAGACCGTGGCAGATGTGGAAGCGCAGGGCTAAGAACTCCACTTTATAGAAACAACTTTAAACGATTACAGTATGCAATTTGATCTCTTACGCTGCGACGGTAAAGCCCGAAGGGGGCGCTTAACGCTTTCGCACGGTGCCGTTGAAACGCCCATATTCATGCCGGTTGGCACCTACGGAACCGTAAAGGGCGTCACACCACAAAGCTTAGAGCAAATGGGCGCTCAAATCATACTAGGAAATACATTCCATCTTTGGATGCGCCCAGGACTGGAGGTGATTGAGGCGTTTAAAGGTTTGCACGGATTTGAGCGATGGCGCAAACCTATATTGACCGACAGTGGAGGCTTTCAGGTTTGGAGCTTGGGGGAAATGCGCAAAATAAGTGAGGAAGGCGTCAAGTTCCAAAGCCCAGTCAACGGCGACAAATTGTTTTTAACCCCAGAGATCAGTATACAAATTCAAACGATTCTCAATAGTGACATTGTGATGCAGTTTGATGAATGCACGCCTTATGAGAAAAACGGCACCCTCACAACTGAGCATGAGGCAAATACCTCAATGCAACTAAGCCTGCGGTGGGCAAAGCGTTGTAAAGAGGAGTTTGCAAAGCTCAACAATCCAAATGCTTTGTTCGGTATCGTTCAAGGCGGAATGTTCGAACATTTACGCGAAGCGTCGTTGGATGCATTGATTGCGATGGATTTCCCAGGTTACGCGATTGGCGGGGTAAGTGTGGGCGAGCCAAAGCAAGAAATGCTTCGGATTATGCGACACACACCGCACCTCTTACCTGCTCACAAACCTAGATATTTAATGGGTGTTGGAACACCTGAAGATTTAGTTGAAGGAGTTAGCCAAGGGGTGGACATGTTTGACTGTGTAATGCCTACTCGGAACGCCAGAAATGGGCACTATTTCACACGTTTTGGAGATTTAAAGATTCGAAATGCGCGCTACAAAATGGATGCCTCTCCTATTGATCCAACCTGTTCATGTTACGCATGCGCTGGAGGAGAGTTGGACAAAGCAAATGGAGCATTTAGTAGAGCGTACCTACACCACCTTGATCGTTGCGGGGAGATGTTAGGTCCCATGCTGGCGAGTATCCATAATTTGCACTACTTTTTGAACCTCACTCGAGAAATGCGAGACGCTTTAGATAAAGGGGAATTCTCAGCCTTTGTGTCTCAATTTCACGCTGATCGGTCTAGGGGCGTGTAGGCTGATCTAGTTCATTACAAAAATAGAGAGTACGCCGGTATAACCATACAGGTTTTGTTGGGCGATCTCTCCGCCCGCAAAAAAACCAATCAAGGGTATATCCCCTAAAGCTCTATTAAGGAGTTGCAGCTCTGCGCTGTGGGACCCAAAATGGGGACCTCCGCGACCCGCGCAACTGATGTATATTGCACCAGCTATTTTGCGAGAGGCGTCAGGGGCATTTTCTAAAGCACTGGAGTTGAGTTCTCTGGCCTCAGTTTCGGTCATCTCAGCAGGCTCCAATGCCTCCCGTATTTCAGTAGCGATTCGCACTAAATCAGCTCGAGCTGTGATGGAGTTACGCTCTACAAAAGTTAGTTGCATGCCGGTGCTAACAGTCTCAGCAACCGCAACCCCCCTTCTTTGAGTATCCAACCCTATGATATGTCTAACAAGTGCATGATCTTGGAGTCCTCCAGTCTTTTTCGTGATCACTAAAGATGGATCGGTTAAGGCAACTAAAGTTGCTTTAACTTTTTTTATCAACCCATCGCGAGGTTCCTTTAAAGACGCTTTGAGGTCTTCCAATAAGACATCTAACGCGGGCTTACCATCTAAAGTTAGGATGATGTGTCCCTCACAAGAGGTGATCTGTCTAGGCTTGGATACGGGATAGCAGCCTTGAGTCACCCGAGTAATAATTTTTACGGATTCATCAAAGGCAACACCGCTCATACCTCCGGTGAAGATTCCGCTGGTATTTTTTTGTGAATCCCCCATCTGCTCAGTGTTACCTGAGACCAGCGGTGTTGTAGGCGAAACTGAAAATTGCATCACCTTTGAGCGGCTTGAGGACAGTCCACCAAACAAGTAATTTTTTTCAGTTTTTTGAGCCATCTCTTTAATCAGCTCTCCTAAATCAGGCGTTTGTCCATCTGCGTGTATCAAAGCAAGGTTCGCCTTGAAATCGCCTTTTAGTGCAGCACTTAAAGGGCTTATTCCATTGAAAACTCTGAAGTGTATTGGATCAATATCGCATAGCATGATTGAGAGTGCAGGCTCATCAAAATACTCCACATTATTTGAAGATATACCAACCCCAACCGTACCAACCCAGTCGCTTACAAAGGGCAGAGCTTGTCTGAGGGACTCCACGATGTGCTCGGCAAAGTCAGAGTAATGATCTGTTATATACAAAATCCCCAAGCTTGGGTTTTGCGCATATGCTGGCTTTTCTTTTTGGGCAAAAAGCTGAGCTAAAACCAACTCTACCGCCATTCGCCAAGATGGGTGGGTTGCATGCGCGAAGGGAAAGAGTTTCATACTAGGGAGATAAGTTAACTCAATATGGATCGTGTTATTTTCTAGGCGTTGTTTTCCTAGATCCCGCAGCTTTGGGGGTACTTTTTGTGGCGGGGATTGGGGATTTTTTCTTCGCTGCTAGGGGCGCTTTAGTTGACTGATTAGCCTTGGCTGAATGTAGCTCATTATTTTGCACCGCATGTTTTTGCATCTCTTGAACAGTTTTCTGGGCAATTTGTTGAAACTGCGCACCCAATGAATCCCACCATGCTCGAGGGTCTATGGCCCCTGGGTTTGATTTTGAACTTGATGTAGATCTAGCTTTGTTTGATCTGGGCTTAGGGACAGGTTCCTCGCTCTGTTTATCTTTTGAAAAACTGTAGCTGGTTTTAGTGGGCTTGACAGATTCCTCTTTGTCACTATCAGTGGATTTATTAAACATCCAAGCGTTTGCGTTCGAGCGAAGTGACTCAGAGAGGTCTTTCATATTGAAGTTCATCCCCTGCAAAGTGGATAGGGTCATTTTTTGAACTTCAAGTGCTTGAATAGTTGCCCCTAATGCTTTTGCATTTTGGTCTAACCAGAATTGAACCGTTTTAAGCTCTTGAATTTTTTTATCAAGCTCTTTAGGGTCTAAGGTTGGGGCGACCCAACTGGGCGCAGAAGATAGGCCGCTAGTCGCTTTGTTTTGTCCAAGATTTTTTAAAAACTCAAAACCAGGAACTAGTTTTTCAAAATCAAATGATGGCGGTGTGGTCATGGCGTGATTAAAAATAAGTTGGTAATGGTTGTAGCTTGTGTTTGAAGCACGTATTTTAGTTTTTAAGCCCCACCATGTTAGCACCAAGAACTTAGATTCATCTCTCCCGTTTTCTCCTCCAAGGTTGAATCCCTGCCTGATTTGGTTTAAGTAACGGGTTGATCAGGAGGTGTAAAATTTAATTCGCTGACGAATATGTCAGACTGATTCAACTTTAGGCTTGTTATCTCTTTATCCAACTACTTTTATGCAAACCCTATTTCACTACTCTTTTAATGTTGATGATTTGTCGGTAGCCAGAGATTTTTATACCCGAATTATGGGATGCAAGGAAGGAAGAAGCGCTACGAGTTGGGTTGATTTTGATTTTTTCGGCCACCAAATCTCACTTCATTTAGGTGCTCCACTCAAAGCCGCGTATACGGGAATGGTTGGTGACCAAAAAGTGCCGATGCCCCACTTCGGATTTATTACCTTAGTGCCGCAGTGGAAGAAGATTGCAAAGAGGCTAAAAGATCAAGGAGTCGAGTTTGTTATCGAGCCGCATTTGCGGTTTGAAGGTGAGCCTGAAGAGCAGTGGACTATGTTCTTTTTGGATCCCTTTGGAAATCCCATAGAAATCAAAGGGTTTAAATCTTTCAAAGATATCTTTTAATTTTCTTCGCTCAGGCTATCACCCTTATTGGTGCTAGCGGTGATGGTGGTTGCAACTGGAGTGGTTAAGTTGTTGGACTCTGTCGATGGAGCCACTACCTGTTCAATGGCTCCAAAAACACTTTGACCATCAGTACCTTTGGCCTCAATTCTTATGGTGTCACCATATTTCATATATTCGGTAGTGCTTTTGCCGTCTTGGATCATCTCAATTGCCCGCTTTTCTGCGATGCAGCTATAACCCTTTGGCCACTCCTTATAACC
>DAIUEA010000054.1:0-9184 GCA_036845365.1 Limnohabitans sp.
GCTCGGGCCCCATGCGAGTGGGGGCAGCAGTTACGGATATGACCGCAGGGTTCATGAGTGCGATGGGGATTTTGACAGCCCTCCTCGAGCGCGAGGTATCGGGCAAAGGTCAATGGGTTCAAAGCTCGCTTGTCCAAGCAGGCGTGTCCCTCATGGATTTCCAGGCAGCCAAGTACTTGATGACCGGACAAGTCCCCGAGCAAGTCGGAAACGATCACCCCACTAGCATGCCCACCTCTTGCTACTCGTGCAGTGATGGATACATGAATGTGGCCTGTACGGGAGAGCCAATGTGGCTTAAGTTTTGCGATGCGCTTGAGATGAAAGAATTAAAAGATGATGCGCGTTTCGCGCTCGAAAAAGACAGAGTCGTGCACAGAAAAGAATTAAACGCCGTACTGAACGGAATCTTCAAATCGAATACAAAGGATTTCTGGGTCAACCGCCTCAATGAATACGGGGTTCCTTGTGGGCCCATCTATAACGTCCGTGACGTTTTTAACGATCCCCAGGTGATATCTCAACACATGAGCACAAAAGTGGATCACCCACAACTTGGAGAAGTAACCCTTTTGAGTCAAGGTGTTAAATTATCTAGAACTCCGGCTCAAATTACGCGTGTTGCACCCGCTCTTGGAGAGCATTTGAGGGAAGTTTTAACAGAAATCGGTTATTCACCAGACGCAATTGAAAAACTCATTGAACAAAAAATTGTGTAATCTTTTAGAAAAAGCAATGCAAAACTTTATCTTCTTTACAGGAACCGCAAATGACACCACCCTCACTCACTCAAACTAACAAGACCTTTGCAAAGACCGACGACGGCGTGAATCTTTACTACGAGGAGGTAGGAGCGGGGCAACCCCTCTTGTTTGTACACGAGTTTGCAGGCGATTGGAGAAGCTGGGAGCCGCAGTTGCGGTTTTTCTCTCGTTACTTTCGCTGCATCACGTTCTCTGCGCGGGGCTACCTCCCCTCAGATGTTCCCCCTTCACCCAAAGACTATTCACAAGAACGAGCTGTAAAAGATATTATTTGTTTACTGGATCATTTAAAGATTGAGAAAGCACATATTGTGGGTCTATCCATGGGCGGCTTTGCAACCTTGCACATGGGGATTTATCACTCTAAGCGCGCCCTCTCCCTTGTGATTGCAGGTTGCGGGTACGGGGCTGAGCCCGACAAGAGCTCGGATTTTAAGAACGAAGTTGAAGCGGCTGCAGCGCTTTTTGACTCCGTTGGGCCAGTCGAAGCGGCAAAGAAATACACGATGGGACCCACTCGCGTGCAGTTCATCAACAAAGACCCCAGAGGTTGGGCTGAGTTTGCCCAGCAAATGGCAGAGCACAACCCTGTTGGCTCTGCCAATACGCTGAGAGGGGTTCAGAAAATGCGCCCCTCACTTTGGGAGTTGGTTGAGGGGATGAAGACCATTCAAGTGCCCACTCTTATTTTGACCGGAGACGAGGACGGCCCCTGTTTGGAGCCCTCCCTTTTGATGAAAAAAAGTATCCCCAGCGCCTGCCTTGTCGTGCTCCCAAGAGCGGGTCACACCAACAACATAGAAGACCCCGATGTCTTTAACCGACATTTAATGGATTTTTACTTCTCCGTCTTGTCAGGTCGATATGCAATGCGCGACCCTAGGTCCGAGCAATCTGGTATTTTGGGATTCAGCAAATAATTTGAAATGCAAAGAGAGTTTCAAATGACTCTGTTTGTATTGTTTTAATCGGGAGTTTAATGTGACGTTAGTTAAATTGGCAGGTGTCAGCAAGGTTTATAAGTCCCTAAAAGGGACAGATTACCACGCAGTCAAAGATTTCTCTCTCGACATTGAGTCTGGCGATTTCTTTTGTCTTCTTGGAACCAGTGGATGTGGCAAGACGACTGTGCTCAATATGATCGCAGGATTTGAGCAAGCAACTTCTGGTGAGATACGGATTTCTGGCAATACCATCCAAGGTCCAGGCGTTGATAGAGGGGTCGTATTTCAAGGAGATGACTCCCTTTGCGGTTGGTTGACTGCGCTAGGTAACATCGAGTTTGGTTTGCGCATGAAGGGAATGGCGCGTAAAGAGCGATCAGAAAAAGCGCGCCACTACCTCTCACTGGTTGGACTGAGTGGGCAAGAGAACAAATACCCATCCGAGCTCTCAGGCGGTATGAAGCAACGCATACAGATCGCCAGAGTGCTTGCCAACGAGCCGCAAATGCTTCTCATGGACGAGCCGTTCGCAGCCCTTGACGCCCACACTCGCGCAGAGATGCAAACCGAGCTCATCAACATATGGCGCGCTACGGGTAAGACTGTTTTTTTTATAACTCACGACATTGATGAGGCGATTGTTCTTTCAACAAAAATTGGCGTCATGCACGCCGGTCCAGGCTCTAAGCTGAAGGGCTTGGTAGAGATAGATTTACTCGCTGAAGAGCGGGACCGCACACATGACCGCTTTGTGGACGTTTACAGGCATGTGCACTCGCTCATCAGGGATGAGGTTGCAATTTCTTTAAAAAGACAATCTGAAACAATGGGGAGCGTGTAATGAGAAACCGCATTGATGTCTTAACGGGCTACTTAATTGGTTTTGTGAGCCTCTTTGTCATTTGGCATGTGGCCTCGACTTGGTTACTCAGTTCGGTTTTGTTTCCCCCTCCGCTGCGCGTTTTCTCCAGGGCGATTGAGTTAGCTCAAGACGGCTCTTTGGGTGAGAATGTGATGGTCAGTTTAAGCAGAATTTTGTCTGGCTTTTTCTTTGGCACGCTTATCGGAGTACCCATTGGACTGATCATTGGATCCTCTCCGATTGCCCGCAGAATTCTTGAGCCCTACACTGAGTTCTTTCGCTTCATCCCGCCCACAGCGCTCATCACCGTCGCTGTTATTTGGTTTGGCATCGGCGAGGGGTCCAAGATTTTCTTGATTATCTACACGACTCTTTTTACAGTCATCCTCAACACATCAGCTGGCGTCGCCGCAGTGGCGCCCAATAAAATCCGTGCCGCGCAATCTCTTGGTGCTAACCGTTTGCAGTTGTTTTGTTTTATTGCCCTGCCAGCAACAGTACCCTACATCTTGACGGGCATGCGCCTTGCAATGGGGAACTCTTTCGTCACCATCATTGCCGCCGAGCTCGTTGCAGCCAACTCGGGCTTGGGCAAAATGATCTGGGACTCGCGGATGTACATGCTAGTGGATGATATTTTTGTTGCCCTGGTTGTTTTAGGGCTGCTCGGATTTGGAACTGATAAGCTCTTTAGGTGGGCAATTAATTTGTTTGCCAAGAGATTTTCAACGGCTATTTGATTTTTCGCAGATTTGGATGGCGTTTTAAGTTTAATGATCAAGAGTGGAGATTTAGGGATTTAGGGATTTAGGGATAATTTTTTTAGTAACAATGCTTAAGGATTTTCATATGTTTAGATTAAAGTTTTTGTGGATTTTGTGTCTTGTCTTTGCCTTCAGCTCCGCGCGCCTTGGCGCGCAGACTCTTGTGAAAATGACGATTGCAACTGGGGTAGATCCAGCCTTTTCTCAGTTTTATGTGGCCAAGGAGGCCGGCATCTTCACCAAGCACGGTTTGGACGTCTCCATTAATACGGGTCCCTCGGGATCTGCAATGGTGCCCTTTTTGATTAATAACCAAGTCCAAGCGGCCTACGGAAGTGATATAGCAGGAGTCATCAATCACAATTTGGACAACAACGTTGTGGTGGTTGCAGACGGCACCTACCTTAAGAGGTGGATGTCTATTTTAGGGAAAAATATAAATGACTTGGAAGGCCTTAAAGGGAAAAAAATAGGCATCGCCAAGGGAACTGCAAGTGAGCTTTTTTGGAATCGTTTGCTTGAGAAAAAAAATCTCAAAGCTGCTGATTACAAAATCGTTGACGTAGAGGCCCCTGAGATGCTCGCCGCCATTGAGCGAGGAGACATTGACGCGTTCTCCGTTTGGGAGCCGTGGCCCACACGTACTTTATTTGCAATCAAGGGCACAAAGATACTTCAAGACGCAGACGGCATCTTAAACAACATCAACTTCATCTACATGAATAAGACTTGGATTGAGTCCAACCGTGAAACTGCTGAGAACTTTATGCGCTCGCTCGTTGAAGCCAATGATCTGATCAACAAAGATAGACCCGCTGCAGCGAAAATGGTTTCTAAATTCTTAAAAATGCCCATTGAACTGACAACTGAACTCATGCCTAAAGTCGAATACGAAGTGGTACTTAACGACAGGTCTGTTGCAACGATTAAAGTGGCTGAAGATTTACTTGCGCAACAAAAAAAGCTAAAAGCACCCTTAAATTACAACAACTACATTTATTCCGATTTACTTAAAAAGGTTAGACCTGAAAACATTTCTATGACAACTCAGGCCCCTAAATAAACAAGGCCTTTTTTGTGGACCACTTCCTCTCCTTTTCTTCTTTTTATAGCATTAGAAGATGGGGAGAGGTTGATGGGTGTCATTGCGTGAAAACGCGGATTTAATGCATATCTCTGAATACAGAACTTTAAAGGCAGACCTTTAAAGGTTAAAGGCCGACCGATATTATCTTAATGGGTTAGCCTAATTATTTTGCATTGTTTTGGTGCGTCTCCTTTGAAGCAGACGTATGTGAGCTGCGCTAATGCACCAAACAAGGGTCATTTGTACCAAAGCCTCGACCAAATACTGGGCATGCCTCTTGCAAAACCAACACAAGCTAGTTGATATTAGCCCAGAGACAAGGGCACAAGCTATACCCTTGCAAAAACAATTTTTGCGGTGGGGTTTCTGTTTTTCATTAAAGGAGTTGTTGAAATGTCTGATCTTTTGAAGGCCCCAATGAGTCGGCGCAATGTGTTGCAAGCCGCCACAGCAACAGCTCTAAGCATCTCTCCTGCCCTTCGAGCCTCGGTATACGCTGGAGGATCTGACAAACCAGAGAAAGAAGAGGTCAAAATTGGCTTTATTCCCTTGACCGATTGTGCAAGCGTGGTCATGGCCTCCGTACTTGGTATTGACAAGAAGTACGGGGTGAAAATCGTTCCATCCAAAGAATCAAGTTGGGCGAGTGTGAGGGACAAGTTAGTCAGCGGTGAGCTTGACTTGGCGCACTCGCTTTACGGACTCATCTACGGTGTTCACCTAGGCACGTCAGGCCCCAAAAAAGACATGGCTGTGCTCATGGGCTTAAACCAAAATGGTCAGGGCATTACGCTTTCCAAAAAGCTAGCGGATAAAGGGGCTGTGGACGCGGCGGGTTTGGCAAAACTGATGAGTGAAGAAAAAAATGAATACACGTTTGCTCAAACCTTTCCAACTGGCACGCACGCGATGTGGCTTTACTACTGGTTGGCCAGTGCGGGCATAAATCCCTTCAAAGATGCCAAGGTGATTACGGTGCCACCCCCCCAAATGGTGGCCAACATGCGCGTGGGCAATATGGATGGTTACTGCGTAGGGGAGCCTTGGGGGCACCGTGCAATCGTAGACGGAATTGGAATTACGGCCTGCACCACCCAAGAGATATGGCCTGAACATCCTGAAAAAGTACTCGGCACAACGGCTGAGTTTGTGAGTAAATATCCCAACACGGCGCGGGCAGTCACTGCTGCTATTTTGGAGGCCAGCAAGTGGATTGATGCTGGACTCACCAATAAACTAAAAATGGCGGACACAATCGCCGACAAAGCGTACGTCAACACTAGCGTCGACGTGATCAATCAACGCATCTTAGGACGCTATCAAAACGGTATGGGAAAGACTTGGGACGATCCCCATCACATGAAGTTTTACGCTGACGGCAGCGCCAACTTCCCCTACCTCTCAGACGGTATGTGGTTCCTGACGCAGCACAAGCGTTGGGGTTTGCTAAAAGATCACCCCGACTACTTAAAGGTGGCCAAAGAGATCAACCACATCGATCTTTATAAAGATGCGGCTACGGCAAGCAAAACACCCGTTCCAAAAGAGACGATGCGCACTTCCAAATTAATTGACGGTGTGGTTTGGGACGGCAAAGATCCAAAAAAATACGCCGATAGCTTTAAAGTTCATGCTTAATGGCTTGATATGAACGATATCTCTAGACAACGTATAGCCAGTGCTTTAGCCCCAATCATGGGTATGGCGGTTTTAGTGGGTTTGTGGTCCATCGTATCCATCACCAGCACCAACAATTTCCCCTCGCCGGGCGACACTTTGCTGCAAGCAATTGAAGTATTTAAAGATCCTTTTTACAAAAATGGCCCCAACGACCAAGGCGTCGGTTGGAACGTCCTAAGCTCCCTCAAACGAGTTGCCGTGGGTTTTGGTCTAGCCGCGATGGTTGGTATTCCGATGGGTTTTCTGATTGGTCGCTTTAAGTTCATGTCAAACATGTTCAACCCCCTCATTAGTTTGCTCAGACCCGTCTCACCACTGGCTTGGTTGCCCATTGGTTTATTGGTTTTTAAAGGGGCTAATCCTGCCGCAATTTGGACTATTTTCATTTGCTCAATTTGGCCGATGATCATCAACACGGCGGTGGGTGTGCAACGCGTGCCACAGGACTATATGAACGTTGCTCGTGTGCTGAACCTCTCAGAGTGGAAGATCATGCGAACCATCTTATTCCCTGCGGTATTACCTTATATGCTGACAGGGGTTCGTTTGGCTGTGGGTACAGCGTGGTTGGTGATCGTGGCCGCCGAGATGCTCACGGGCGGGGTGGGCATTGGTTTTTGGGTTTGGGATGAGTGGAACAACCTAAACGTCAAAAATATCATCATCGCAATCTTTGTGATTGGTGTTGTGGGTTTAATCTTAGAGTACGTCCTCATAAAGATTGCAACAGCTTTCACCTACGAGGAGGTGAAGTCATGAGCGACGCCCTAAGCAGCAAATATCTGGAGATACAAAACGTCGCTCAAACCTTTAAAACCGCAAAAGGCGATTTCCCGGCTCTACGGGATATTAACTTAACAGTTGCGAAGGGTGAGTTTGTGGCTCTTATTGGTCACTCAGGGTGCGGTAAATCAACCTTGCTGAACTTAATTGCGGGATTAACTGTACCTTCTCAAGGCAATTTGATCTGCGCCAACCGTGAAATTACAGGACCAGGTCCTGAGCGCGCCGTGGTCTTTCAAAATCATTCCCTACTTCCGTGGCTGACATGCTTTGAAAATGTCTACCTCGGCGTTGAGCGTGTATTTGGGCGCAGTAGTGTTGTGGAGCGGAAAACCAAAGAGGACAAATCCCAGCTTACTGCGCGCACCCACGCCGCTCTTGAAATGGTGGGCCTCAGCCAAGCTGCGCACAAAAGGCCTGGAGAAATATCGGGCGGTATGAAACAACGTGTCGGTATTGCAAGAGCATTTGCAATGGAGCCCCAGGTACTCTTAATGGATGAGCCTTTCGGCGCGCTCGACGCGCTCACTCGCGCTAAGTTACAAGACGAGTTACTCACCATCGTCGCCAACACACACAGCACCGTCGTAATGGTGACCCACGACGTTGATGAAGCCGTTTTGCTGTCTGACAAAATAGTGATGATGACCAACGGCCCCGCCGCCACAATTGGCGAAGTACTTAAAGTGGGTTTGCCTCGTCCACGCTCTCGGGTAGCTTTGGCCGACGACCCAGCCTATCAAAGCTACCGCAAAGCTGTGATTGATTTTTTATATACGCGGCAAGTGCATGTGGAGAAGACATGAAAAAAATGAACCTCGTAATGGTGGGCAACGGTATGGCCGGTGTACGCACATTGGAAGAACTCATCAAGCTCACCCCTGATCTTTACAACATCACGGTATTTGGCAGTGAGCCTCACCCCAACTACAACCGAATTTTGTTATCTCCCGTGCTAGCGGGTGAGCAAAAAATTGAGGAAATCATTCTCAACCCACTAAGCTGGTATAGCGAAAACGGCGTAACTTTGCACACGGGTCATACTGTCACCCAGGTTGACCGTACAAAACGCATCGTTTACTCCGAAAACTCGGCGGGTGAAAAACGCAGCGCACCCTACGATCGTTTGATCTTGGCCACAGGCTCAAACCCCTTTATGCTCCCCATCCCCGGACGAGAGTTGCAAGGGGTACTTGCGTACCGCGACATTGCGGACACGAAGGCCATGATCGATGCAGCCGAAAAGTACAAAGACGCAGTCGTGATTGGTGGAGGCTTGCTCGGCTTGGAGGCGGCCAATGGTTTAATGAAGCGCGGGATGTCAGTAACTGTAGTCCACGCCGCCGAGTGGTTAATGGAGCGTCAACTAGATAAGACTGCCGCTCAGATGCTTCAAAAATCCCTTGAAGCCAAAGGCATGCAGTTTAGAATTGGCGCTCAAACCCAAGCTCTTCTTGAAAATGACAATCAACGTGTTGGCAAGGTTCTCTTAAAAGACGGCACCCACATAGCTGGCGATCTAGTTGTGATGGCAGTTGGTATTCGTCCCAATACTGCGTTAGCTGAGAAAATGCGGCTTCACTGCGAACGCGGGATAGTCGTCACCGACACGCTTCAAACCGTAACCGACGCGCGCATCTACGCGGTGGGCGAATGCGCAGCTCACCGCGGTATCGCCTATGGACTTGTTGCGCCGCTCTTTGAACAAGGCAAAGTACTCGCCAATCATCTGGCTGAGTACGGCATTGGACGTTACACGGGCTCTTTGACTTCCACAAAATTAAAAGTAACTGGGATTGATTTATTCAGTGCGGGGAATTTTACGGGTAGCGATGACGGATCAACAGAGGAGATCGTCCTAAGCGATCCAAAAGAAGGGGTGTACAAAAAGCTAGTCATCCAAAATGATCAGTTGATTGGGGCTTGTTTGTACGGGGACACCGTTGACGGTAGTTGGTATTTCAAACTCCTGAGAGACGGGAGAAACATCTCTGACATAAGAGAAAAACTCATGTTCGGCGAATCCAACATAGGAGATGTGGGCCACGAGGGTCACAGCAAAGCGGCTAACATGCCCGATGAGGCAGAGGTTTGCGGCTGTAACGGCATTAGCAAAGGCACCATCTGCAAGGCGATTAAGGAGCGAGGTTTGTTCACCTTAGATGAGGTGCGCAAACACACCAAAGCAAGCGCCTCTTGTGGATCTTGTACGGGTTTGGTTGAACAAATATTGATGTTCAGCGCAGGCGGGGACTTCTCAGCCACGCCTAAGAAAAAGGCCATTTGTGGCTGCACCGATA
>DAIUEA010000055.1:0-7294 GCA_036845365.1 Limnohabitans sp.
ACATGCACATGCACATGCACATGCACATGCACATGCACATGCACATGCACATGCGCATTCGCATGCACACTCAAAGCCAGCTGCACATGTAGAGGACGAGATCATTGAAAAGCTTAAAAAAAATCAAATTGACGAATACGAATTGATCAATCTTTTTGAAAAAACTTTTTCTTTAAAAATAGAAGTGAAAAATGGTTATATCAACAACTACTCATACAAAAAAGAAGGTAAAGTACACGTACTAAATTTTGAAAACATTAAGATCCAGTTAATTGAGCACTTAAATGTTGCCTAAACTTTAACCAATTTTCAAAAAATATTTATGGCCTACCCTTTTGAAACCCAGTCCCCCAAGCAGGCTGAACTCAGTTTATTCAAGACTAAACTTCCCCACATTACCGCCTCTATTCAAGAGCTTTTTAGAGCAATGAGTGTTTCATACCGAAGTATCGAACAAAAAGATATATTTGGAAATTATGGGGGACTCAGGCGTGATAACGGATTTGAAACAGCACTAAACCTGATGTGGGTTGCGATGCTAAACGATCAAATCATTCAAACAGATGCAGATGTACTGACTTTTATATCTAAACTGCGCGTTTTGTGTTTGAAATGGTATCTATTTGGAAATAGTTTAGATTCTTGTCTGTTCTTTGGCTACTTTTTTTACCTCTTCTACAGCCAATCGAAATTTATTGTGAGGGACCAGATTAGAGATTTGAAGATGCTCATAGACAACGACAACATCGTGACCCAAGACAGCGCCATTAAATCTCTATTAGAGCCCACTCACTCCTCTTCATGGTACCAAAGCGAGCTTGGTATTGGGGATAAGCTAACCAATATCTTTATCTCTAATTTAGACTTGGTGAAGGTAGAGCTTCCGCTGCCAGGGTACCAAATTACTTTTCAACATAGCTTGCAATACGACCTTCGGGCGCCAAATTTTATTAGTAGAGATCTCATTGAAACCCCATCAAAAAAGGATGGCAAAGTTATCATTTCTTGCCCCTCGTGCGCACAGCGTTGCAGGGGTAAGCTCTTCACCCACTTGGAGATGACTTGTCCGAAATGCTCTCAAACCTGGACTCAGAGAATTTAACCCAACACAAAAAAATTAACTTTAAGGCGGCTACTTGAAAAACAAAAAATACAAATTTATTCAAAACCGCTGTCCATAACAGCAAGAAATGCCCTTGATAGAATCAGGCAACTACGTTGACCCATTGGCCTTGGGAAGGGGCTGACATTAAATTTCTTTGAATTTCTTGAAGCGCTGATTGCAGTGTTGAGGCCGTGACTGTTGAGCTAAGGCCCATGGAGGTGAATAAACTATTTGCACTTTGGATGAGAGAGTCCAGGGCTGCAACTGTGTTGTTGGCCCCGCCAGACTGGGATAGCCCAGCGTTTTGAGCCTGATTCATGGCTAAATTATCGATCATTGATTGAACGCTTGAGGAAATCCTGTCAATCACCCAACCTTGAGGGTTCAAAATGTTTTGAGAAGCGCCCTGAGCCTCGGTGGTTAAAGGCTCTGAATTGCTTGGCGAGGCGCTAGATGTTGAGTGAGGAGCCCCAAAAGGATCTGCAACCGAAGAGCTTGGGTAGGGCTGGGCCCTTAAGAAGTCTGCCCCCGCACTGGAACTAGAGTTTATTAGGGCTGATGGAGCCAAATTGGTTGAAGGGCCAGTTTGATTTAAGCTCTTTGTGGACGGGTCTGTCAATCCAAATTGTGACTCAGCAAGAGTCGTTGAAACACTCTGCGCGTTGCCTCGGACACCTTGAGCTAAATTCGCATTTTGGGCGCCAAGCGCTGGAAATGACAGAGTCGTTGACAAATTCGTTTCCGATTGAACCGTATAAACCAATGTGTTGACAAATGAATTGATCTGCGCGGCAGTTGAATTTGCAAGCAACCCGGGAGAGGACTGATCAGAAATTAATGCGTTTATGTTGCTATTGTGACCAGATCCTTGACCACTCGTTATTTGGTCGTTCAGGGCCTGAGTTATGGTGTTTTTTATAACGGCGTATATCTTAGGTGAAAAAACTTCGGCGTTTTGAGCCGTTAAATCAGCTTGGCGAGCAACTGCCGTGTTTGCAACTGCCGTGGCAGCTCCTAGTGAACTTGTCCCACCATAGGGCGAAAGTGAGTAAAGATCTGAGGCCACAGTACTAACTAAGGCATTGGAGCCTTGAGACGCGTTTGCTTGGATCTGTGGCGCGGAATTGGATAAATAAGAATTGATGACAGAGGTCCGTACAGCCGGCGCACTGGGCTCCATATTGATCACATCGAGCCCTTGAGTCAAGGAACGTGAGGATAGATAAGCCTGGCCCAACACTTCATAATTTGAAGACCTAGAGTAAGGTGGTATGACGTTCATGTTGAAATAACTAGTTTTAGGCACACTCGAGCGTACGAACAAATCTGTACAGATCGACATGATACTTTTTTTGTCCTCAAATAGATAGTATATAGACCCTCATTTTTTAAAACTTTTGTATTTACAACACAAAATACCTCTACATTTACACAACTTTTCAAATTTGCATTTATTTGAATCTGGCCTGACGGGTATTGAAAAACTTACTCACTTGGAGCCCTTCTGGGCACAACGTTTGACCTGTCAACCTTAAAGAAAGCGGGTTAAACTTGAGTTTTTAGTCCGTCCAATAGCCAAAAATTAAAGGGGAAATACACATAGAGCTGAATAAATTCATCGGTCTGGATGTTCTTCAGGTCTGAATATTTAGTTAATATGCAAACATTAAATAAGTGGACAATGTCTAATGAGGATTGAAAAGTAGAGTCGAACAAGTTTGAAATAGAATTTAGCGAACAATTGACTTTTCACTGATAAAGAAGTCATTTCTTACAAAGACTAATTTACAGGCTCAGTTCTTGTTAAGTACTTTAAGGATAAATCAATGTACAAATTAAACCCACTCCCCCTGGCAATAGACCCCCAATTACTGAAACTTCTTGTTCAAGCGGAGCCGGCAGTCATTGGGCATTTTCGCTACACAGGGTTTATGAGCCCAGACATCCGTGCCCATTTCCAGGATCGCCGCGTTGCTGGCACCGCCATCACCATCCGAATGCCGGGTATGGACGGGGCAATGGTTCACTACGCTGTAGGTCAGGCAAGACCAGGAGATTTCATCATCATCGACCGCTGCGGTGATATGTCGATTGCCTCGCTTGGAGGTGCAGTGGCTTATGCAGCTCGTGCTGCCGGGGTTGCCGGCATTATTGTTGACGGACTGGTCACTGACTTGGGAGAGCTGCGCCAGTACGGCGTACCCGTGTGGTCTCGTGGAACCTCAGCGGTTACTGTCAAGACTTTAGGACTTGGCGGTGAATTTGGAGTCACCGTGAGTTGCGGGGGCGTAGCAGTTAATCCAGGCGATGCAGTCTTGGCCGACGAAAACGGCATATTGGTAATGCCCCCCGAGGATATTGAATACTCGGCTCGCCGCGCATTAAAAATGATGGAGGACGAGAAGCGCACTCTAGCCCGCATCGATGCTGGGGAAAAGTACCCAGACATAATGGGGACCACAAAGGTCATCCTTGATGTACTCGAAAAGCAAAAACAGGGGTAAAAGCCTCAACTGACTTTTCTACACCTCTCTTTTCTACACCACTCTTTTTTTTTCCTCTTACTTAACTTATCAACAAAGGGTTTCGGTATGATCAAATATTTACGTGAAAGTTTTTTATTTTTCCTGATCCTTGCCTCTGGTGTCGCCTCAGCACAAACTTGGCCAAATGGCCCTGTCAAGATCGTCGTACCGTTTCCAGCAGGGGGGAGCGTGGACATTGTGGCTCGTATCGTAGCTAAGCGGCTCACAGACTCTCTAGGACAATCCTTTCTTGTTGATAACCGCGCCGGCGCTTCTGGAAACATCGGCGCAGAATATGTTGCAAAGGCCAATCCTGATGGCAACACGCTTTTTGTCACAAGTTCTGGGGTTCTGGCTGCAAATATTCATCTGTTCAAGAGAACCGGTTTTGATCCATTAAATGACTTCACACCAATCATCCGTCTTGTGAATCAACCTAACATTTTGATGGTTCATCCCTCAGTTCCGGTCAACAGTGTGAAAGAATTGATCGCACTAGTCAAGTCACAACCCGGAAACGTCACCATGGGCAGTGCGGGTATTGGAACAGGACAGGACATTGCTGCCAAGCAGTTCGAGATGGCGACTGGTGCAAAAGTCTTGCATGTGCCTTACAAAGGCGGAGCCCCTGCTTTGAATGACTTACTTGGTGGTCAAATCCAGTCTATGTTTGAGACCTCTCCAACGGCATTACAGTACGTGACCAGCAATAAGCTGCGAGGCCTGGCAATCACCAGCGCAAAGCGTTCGCCGCTACTACCGAACTTACCGACTGTCGCTGAAGCCGGGGTACCTGGCTACGAGTCAGTCACATGGATTGGTTTAGTGGCCCCCGCGGGAACTTCCAAGGCCATAGTTGACAAATTAAATGCGGACCTAAACAAGGCGCTTGCAGCTGACATGGGAAAACAACTCGCAGAGATCACTTTAGATCCCATAGGGGGCACACCTCAGTCCATGACCGATGTAATCAAAACCGACTCCGCAATGTACGGACAGATCATTAAGCAAGCAGGTATTGAGCCTCAATAGCACTAAGCCCGCAATAAGCAAAACTTATTGCGTAGTTCTTAATCTAATCTATGAATTACGTCCGACTTGGTAACACCGGCCTGCAGGTGTCTCGAATCTGTTTGGGTACACTAAACTTTGGCTCTTCCGAGTGGCGCCCATGGATGTTGGGTGAGGCCGCAGCGCGTCCACTCTTTCGCCGTGCGGTTGAACAGGGCATTAATTTCTTCGATACCGCTGATACTTACTCTGGCGGCGAATGTGAGAGGTTAACTGGCAAATGCTTAGCTGAGATGTTCCCCTCAGCACGTCGCGAGGAGATAGTGATTGCCACTAAGGTATTCAATCCTGTGGATATGGCGTTCGATGGCATCAATGCAGGCTCCTTTCGTCGTCGTCCAAACCTTGATGGTTTAAGCCGAAAGCGCATCCTTCACGCAGTCGACGCATCACTTAGCCGACTAGGAACTGACTACATTGACCTCTACCAAATACATCGCTTTGACCAGGAGACGCCACTGGAGGAAACCATGGAGGCGCTAAACGATGTAGTTAAAGCTGGAAAGGTCCGCTATCTTGGAGCCAGCAGCATGTGGGCTTGGCAGTTCGCCAAGATGCAACACATTGCGCAGCAAAACGGTTGGAGTCGCTTTGTAAGTATGCAAAATCACTACAACCTCGTATACCGAGAGGAGGAGCGTGAAATGAACCCGCTTTGCAAAGATTCGGGCGTAGCACTGCTACCCTGGAGTCCCCTTGCAAGAGGCTTTCTGGTGAGTGATCCTTCAGGAGAGAGTGTAAGGTCTACGCCTCGTAGCGATATGGATGACACACAAGGCAAGTTCTATGGCCGGGAATCAGATTTACAAGTGCGCCAAGCTCTTCATTTACTAGCACGTGAAAAGAATATCGAGCCTGCGACGCTGGCATATGCTTGGTTACTGCACAAGGGAGTAACAGCACCAATCGTTGGGGTGAGCAAGAGTTTACATGTAGATCATGCAGTGGCTGCACAAAACGTGACTCTAAGCCTTGATGAGGCCAAGCTGCTAGAAAAAGCCTACGCACCGCGCACCGTGCTCGGTCATTCATAGGAACTGACTCCGCTTAATGCCTGCAAGTCCATCACGTAAACGACCTAGGAGACCTCATGTCGCAACCAGTTTTAACCCCGCACATCCCTCACGACCTCACTCAGCTGCCAGTTCACGAATTGTCTCAGCTACTACATTCGCGAAAGCTCTCTCCCGTGGAGGTCACAAAAGCTTATCTCACAAAAATAGAGCGACAAGATGCCAAGCTACACGCCTTCGTACAGGTTTACGCAGATGACGCTCTTTTAGCTGCGCGCGCAGCTGAGGCAGCCATTCAATCGGGTCACAGCGTAGGCCCTCTCCACGGCGTGCCAATTGCATTGAAAGACTTGATCGAACTTGAAGGCAAGATCGTGACGGGTGGCAGCGAGGCGATGAAGTCCAACTATTCAACGCGAACTGCAACGCTTTCCCAAAAACTCATAGCGCAGGGCTTGATAGTTTTAGGAAAAACTCACACCGTGGAGTTCGCCATGGGCGGTTGGGGCACAAATTCTCTTCGAGGAACGCCCTGGAACCCCTGGGATCTTAAGCGTGCAAGAACGCCGGGGGGGTCAAGTAGTGGATCAGGTGTGGCCGTTGCCGCAGGACTTGCTCCGTGGGCGGTGGGCACCGACACGGGCGGCTCTGTGCGTTTACCTGCATCTTGGTGTGGTATCACTGGACTAAAGACGAGCATTGGAAGAGTCAGCACCTACGGCGTATTGCCTCTAAGCCCAACACTTGACACGCCTGGCCCCTTGGCAAGATCTGTCGAGGACGTGACTTTACTTTACGCGGCAATGCAGGGCTATGATCCACTAGACCCGCTCACTAACGGTCTTACATATACTGATCCCACTGAGAACTTGCGCCGCGGTGTACGTGGCCTTAGACTAGCGCGTATGCCTCAAAATGAAAGGCAATACGCCTCACCAGATGTGCTTGCAGCCTATGATCTTTCTTTGTCTGAATTTGAGAGATTGGGAGCTGAGATTGTGGAGATTAAGCTGCCATTTTTATTTGCCGATGTCGCCTCATTCAATCTGCGCATCATGGCGGCAGAGAGCTACGCGCTTTATCATGAATTGATTGATGATGAAAAAGCTCCCCTTGATCCGCATGTAAGACCACGCATAGCCAGTGGCCGCTCAGTCACCTCTCAGGCTTACATTGAAGCACTGCGCATGCGCGATACGATGAAGGCGCAATATGATGTTGCGCTTAAGGGCATTGACGCAATGCTGACGCCTACAACAATGACAACGGCCGTACCACTCGAAGAAGTTGATCAGTCAAAGGCTCCGGCGCACTTCACGAGGTTTGCCAACTACTTAAACCTTTGCGCACTTGCCTTGCCTAATGGCATTACAACAGACGGGCTACCAACCTCACTGCAAATTGTTTGCCGTGCCTACGAGGAATCTTTGGCACTTCGCATTGGATGGGCCTACCAAAACTCCAACGACTGGCACCTTCGCAGGCCCCCTGCTGTTGACGATATGTAGCGTTAACTTATCACTGCCGAAATCTTAGAATCTTTGGTTGGTAATCCATATTGAAAAATCAATACCTTCCCC
>DAIUEA010000055.1:7304-9159 GCA_036845365.1 Limnohabitans sp.
GCTTTATAGTTAAATTCAAAAAATCGAACCTACCGAACCTTGATGAATTTTTGGATTCGTTTTGCATTATCCACCTCAGATGTAAAGAGGTTTCCTTTAGAGTCAATGGCGATGTTATGCAACAAATGGAAATCACCCGCCATACGCCCTGATCGTCCTAAATATCCAAGCTTCTCACCGGTCTCTCGCAGAACAATTTTGACCTCATTATTTGTACCGTCTGCGACAAAGAGATATTTTTGTGCTCTATCCTCTGACGCCACCAAGTCATAAACTGAACCCGTACCCGTCTGCGCTCCCTTGGTTTGTGCGTCAAGCGTAATTTGTCGCACAAACTTCCCCTCTTTGGTGAAGACTTGAACTCTATTGCCAGAGCGGTCACAGACATACACCAAATTATCGTTCAGTATTCTTACGCAGTGCACTGGATTAGAAAACTGGGGCGCTTGTGGGTTGTATTTGGGGAAATCCGTATCCTCTGGTTTATTGCCGTAAGCACCCCAGTGACGTTTATAAGCTCCCGTATTGGAATCAAACACAATGACACGTCTATTTGCATATCCATCGGCCACAAAAATTTCATTCGCTGCTTCGTCAACTACCATGTGCGCTGGTCTACCTAGGTTAACCGTATCGTTGCTATTTTGTGCAAGACCGGGAGTTCCTATTTGTAGTAAGAATTTACCGTCCCCAGTGAACTTAAGGAGCATGCGGTCCTCTTTGTCGTTTCCTGCAATCCAGACGTCGTCCTTTTGATCTACATATATACCGTGTTCGTTCTTGGGCCAGTTGTAACCCTGACCATCACCGCCCCCCCAAGACCTTTGCAGATTACCCGCTTGATCAAACTCCATCACTGCAGGCGCTGCATTGCAGCACTTAGAGTTGGGAGGTGTAAAGCTTGAGCCCAACTCATCTGGGGTAAGGGTTCTGGGCCTGTGAATAATCCAGATGTGGTCCTTGTTGTCTGTAGCAATCCCTGCAACTTGGCCCAGCAACCAGTTATTGGGAAGGGGTTTGGGCCAAAACGGATCTACCGAATAAGCAGGCCCGTTCAAGAGCCCCTCAATTCGGGCAGGGGTTGGAGCGTCAAAAGCGTAAGCCTGACTCCATTGAAATACCGTGCAGCTTAAAAAAGCACCCACGCAAAGGCTGAGAATTTTCGTTTTGATTATTGAGTTGGACGGTTTTGTCATATCGGTCAGCCTTTTGAATAAACGTGCTCGTATTATTATGTCTCGAACACTGTACTTTAGCGGATACCGTCGAGCTTACACTAATCTAATTTATTTTTTGGCAACACAAGTCCTGACTTTACGACATTGACTGATGCGTCTTAAAGAAGACACTCACGAATGCAACCCAACATTTAGACCCTAAAAATCGGTTGATCGCTTTCCTCGCTGATATCCACTCAAATTTAATTAAATTTAATTAAATTTAATTAAAAATTCTACTAAAAGCGTTTAAAAGTTCCTTCTTTGTTTATTTTTAGCGCACTTGGGTTTAAGATCCCTTATGAAAAGAACATTCCAACTGCATATTGAGGGGAAAAAACCCGAACGCGTACTCGACTCCATTAAACACGAGGTCAGGAAATACCTTAAAAGAGAGAGAAGACGGGTGGTGCCTGAGGGCTTTGACTTCTGGGATTTTGATTGTAAATTTGGCACTGCAGAGGAAAATGCAGAGACGGTGCACTTGTCTAGCGTGATACCCCATATTGATGAAATATCCAAAAGCGCAGGCGCCCAACTTTACGTGGAAATTATCGCCACTCCGAGGAAAAGAAAACCTCGTCAGTCAACTCAAGGCTCAGAGAGTGATCAAATCAGTTTAGCAACCGAGCAAACGG